>CALBIE010000399.1 GCA_937893495.1 uncultured Verrucomicrobiales bacterium
TTACATATAAATCCGCAGTTATTGTCTCAATTGCTCTTCGGAACCTTAATCGGTCCCGGGTGGTTGATAGTTTCCGCGCCGGCACTGGCACCGGGCATTTCGCCGTGCTTCCATCCTTTGTTTTTTCCACCGGACGGGATGAATTTTCCGTTCTCAACTCGCGGTGCAATATCGCGATCCTCGGACGGCTTCTTTGGAATCGTATCTCCGGTTTGAGTGGTCCAATCCGCCAGCAATTGCCGCATTTTCGCGAGCACTTTTCGATGCGTTCGATTATTGATCACGTTGTTCAACTGGTCCGAATCTTTTGATACGACGTAGAGTTCCTCGGCGGGTGCCGGATTGGCGAAAAAGAGTTTCTGGGCGGGTGTCGTTCTGCCTTCAGCCTGCGCCTTCCAGAGTTCTTCACCGGCGTCAAACTTGTAGGCTTCGCTGCAGAGGACTTGCTGATTGGGGAAGTTGTTGCGGATGTAGAGGAAGTCGCCGGTGCGGACCATACGCTCGTGATTCTTGTGCACATGCCAGTTGTGTTCCGCAAATACGACGTCGCGGACCGTGGCTTTGGGATTGCTGAAGAATGGCGCGAGGCTGATTCCCTGGATGCGTTCGTGTTTGGGGGTCTTCGTTGCGTCGAGAATCGTGGCGGACACATCGATGCCGCTGATCAGGCTGGAACTGACGGCGGATGATCTGATTCGCGACGGAAAGTGCATGATGAACGGTGTGCGAATGCCGTCGTTGTAGAGCCGGGTTTTGGAACGGGGAAAAGGTCGGCCATTGTCGGCCATGACGATGATGAGCGTATTCTCCAATTCGCCTTGTGCTTTCAGTTCCTTGACGACATTGCCGATATAGCGATCGAACCGGCTGACTTCGTGGTAGTATTGGGCGAGGTCATTGCGCGTGGCCACACCATCGATGAGATAAGGCGACACGACGGCATCATCGGCCGAGTAGGTCGGTGCGGAATCATCCTGTTGCCAACTGCGATGCGCGTCCGTCGAGGCGAACCACATGAAGAACGGTTTGTCCTTCGGACGTTTGCGCAGGATGTCCACCCAGTCCTGTTCCTTGCCGGGGCCTTTTCCGCCGGAGATGAGATCGAAGGCGCGATCCTTGTTTCCGAACATGTGGTTCTTTCCGGACAAGGCGGTGTAGTAGCCGTTGCCGCGCAGCAATTCCGGAAACCGGATTTGTCCGTCCGGGAGTCTGGTGTGCAGCTCCGGCGCGCCGGTATTGTGGGGGTAACGCCCGGTGATGATGCTGCATCGGCTGGGGCTGCAACTGCTGATCGTGAGATAGGCATTGGTGAATCGCAGGCCCTTGGTCGCCAGCGCGTCGATGTTGGGCGTCTTGATAGTGGGATGACCATAGCAACCGAGGTCCTCGTCCGAAATGTCATCGGCGATGAACAAGATGGCGTTGGGGCGTTTGGCGGCGGCGACTGATTGTGTTGTCACGACCGCCAGCGTCGCGAGAGTTGCAAACAGAAAGGGCAGTTTCTTCAAATTCATAGTGATGCCTTAATCATGCCGCTAAGCTCGGGCAGTTGGACAGGATTTTTAGGACGCGATGATAAAAGCGGGCACATTCGAGTGCAGCCCAGGAGCGCGGACTTAAGTCCGCAGAAGCGTCCGCGTCCAACAAAGACGACCCAATTTTGGACCATTTCTCTGCTTCCACGCGTCTGCGGCCTCAAGGCCGCTCTCCCACGGCGGGGCTCTGCCCGAATACGCTCCGATCCTGGAGTTGATGCGGTGGTTTGCCCTGATGGAACGGTGAAGAGGATGGGGAGCACGCACGCCTCGGGCGTTGTCCCGGGCGCCCTCGCCCGGGACCCTCATGCCGGTCACTTTGCAGAACGACAGTTTTCCCGCTCGCAAGCTTCCCTTCCCGCGCGAGCCGCAAGGGATTTGCGCGGGGGCGCACAAATCTACGCCCGCCTCGGGCGTGCTCCCCCGGATACCGTTTCGCCGTGTCCGACCTCACGTTGTACAATTTGCCCATTGCCACGGCGAATGAGGGGGATGACAATGTCGTCTAGTCATTTGACCATATGAACACGTCCAACGCATCGTCCCGATTTTGCCACGGCCCTTTGAGCCGGCGCGGATTCATGCAGGTTGGGATGGCGGGCTTTGGCAGCCTGGCACTCCCCGAGTTGTTACGCCTGCGCGCGGCGACTCAACCAGTGTCGCGAGAACGGACGGCCGTGATTCTCGTCTGGTTGCGCGGGGGATGCTCCCATTTGGACACCTACGATCCAAAACCAAATGCGAGCAGCGAATATCGCAGTCCCTTCAAGCCCATTTCCACGAAGGTGCCAGGCACGCACTTGACCGAGTTGCTGCCGTTGCAGGCGAAGATTGCTGACAAATTTACACTGCTTCGCTCGATGGCGCATACGGGTGGTGGTCATCCGGCGGGTTCATTGCAGATGCTTTCCGGTGATCCGGACCGGGCGGACAAACGGATTCCGAAATATCCTGACTGGATGACCGTGGCGCATTATCTGCGTTCCAAGGACGGCCGCAAACGGTCATTGCCGAACTACATGGCGGTGAACCCGGTGGACCGCTACGACAGTTTTACGATTGCGGGTCCCACTTATGTGGGCCCGAACTATTCGCCCTTCACCGTGAAGGGCGATCCCAGTCGGCCCGATTTCGAGGTGCCCAACATTGGTCTTCAGAAAGCCGCAGATGAACAACGCCTGGGCGAACGCGCACACCTCCGCCGATCATTGGATCGTTTCGAGCGAGAAGTTGATCGGAACGGCCAGATGGGTGCGCTGGACGAGTTTGAAGCGCAGGCCATGAATCTGCTCACCAATCCGACAGCCCGTGAGGCGTTTGATCTGGGCAAGGAAGACGATCGGACCCGTGACCGTTACGGGCGGCATCGCTGGGGACAACAGTTGCTGCTCGCACGGCGATTGGTCGAAGCCGGAGTGGAGATTATCACCAGTGAACTCGACGGGGCGCAGTGCGGGCGCGTGGCCAACTGGGATGATCACGCAGTGAATCATCATGTGTTCGAAGCGTTGCAGTTTCGCGCACCGGCGTTTGACCAGGCGGTGTCGGCGTTGATTGAAGACATCTATGCGCGCGGGTTGCACAAACGGGTGCTGGTTGTGGTGAGCGGAGAATTTGGCCGCACGCCCCGGATTTCCACGCAGCCAAGTTCCGGGGGAGGGCAGGCAAGTCGTCCACAGGGCGTGAGGCAACCGGGACGCGATCACTGGCCTCGCGCGTTTACCAATCTCTGGGCGGGTGGCGGAATTCAAACCGGCGGCGTGATAGGTGCCAGCGACAAGCGCGGGGAAGATGCCGTGGATCGCATCAGCGGACCGGGCGATTTCCTGGCGACCATCTACCATCACCTCGGCATCGATGCAGAGCACGTTGCGATTGAAGATTTCACCGGACGACCGATATCGATTCTACCCCACGGGAAACCAATACCCGAGTTGATGGGGAGCTGATTCGCTTGCGAAGGACGAGTGATGAAGCTCTGCAGGCCGGGTGCCCTCACCCGGCGTTTCCGTGAAACTTCCGGCGCGTTGAACACCGGGAGTGGCACCAGGGCCTACGCGACATCCGAATGTGGATCACGGTATTCTACGCGCCCAGCCCGGCGATGAACAAGGTGAGCCCGATGACGAGGAAGCAGATCCCGAAACAGATGATGAAGCCCCAGAAATCGAGAGGCGTCGGGCGTTGGATTTCGAGTTCGCCGGTCTTGAACAACCGACGTTCGTTGAAGCGATCGGGCTGCGCATAGCTCTTCTCCAATTCAGCAAGATCCTTTTCCGGATCCGGATCGACGGGCGTTTTCATCTTCACGTAAAACTTGTCGAGCTTGGCGGAATCGTTCCGTCCCGTGACCAGACTGAGCACAATCATGATGACAAAGGGCGCTGCGATTTTGAACGGCAGGTCGAGGGCTCCGAGCGTGGCGCTGCGGACATTGACGAGGTCAAGTCCGATCAACTGATAGAACACCATGTCCGGCCGGAAGCTTCCTGTTCCGGTCATCTCGCCGTCATAGACCCGGGTGACGACGGTTGTGCCTTCCGTTTCTTCGCGGCTGACCTCCTTGAAGGTTGCCTCTCCGACCGGTGCGACACCTTCCCAAAAAATAGCGCGGCCGCCGGTTTTTGTCGTTTCGGTAATCGTATCGCCGACCTTGATAGCCTCAGGTTTCGGACCGGCACTGGCCGGATCCGACTGATTGCGTTCTTCCCACACGGCAATCTGGGCGATGCGCTTGGCGACATCGGTTGGTGCGACCGAGCGTGATGCGGTGGTCTCTTTAATCACATTCGTCGTCGCAAACTTTTGGTTGCTGCGCAGGTCCGACACGATTGCGGGTAGCAATCGCGGCAGGATGAAGAAAAGGACGAGGCACGCGATGACCGTACCCCATGCCGCTTTGGTGGTTGCCCGCCGCCAATACATTCCAATCCAGAAGGGAGCCGCGAAAGTCATCGGAACTATCCACGTCATCTTGAGTATCTTGAACAAATCATTGTAGGCGAGAGCCAGAATGACTGCGCCGGCGACGACGATGGCGCCGGTGATTCTGCCCAAAGTCAGACACTGTTGCTCGGTGGCCTTGGGATTGATGAACGGAACATAGATGTTTCTTACAACGAGCGCTGAGCAGACGAGCATGTAACAATCCACGGAACTCATCAGGGCGGCCAACAGACAGGCCACCATCAACCCCACCAGTCCGAGGCCGGCTGGTCCAAGCAGGTTCATTGTTGCCACACCCCATGTCTTGTCCGGGTCGGTCTGAAGTACCTGGTCGCCCGAATAAAGCGTGAGCGCAATCAGCGCAGTGAGCACCCATCCAATCGTGCAGAAGCGTTTGATGAAGTTTCCGGTCACAAGACCTACGCGCGCATCGTATTCGGTCTTGGCCGTGCCTCCGCCCGTGACGATGAAGTGCGGCGTGACCACAATGCCGATCATGTTGATAATCACGATGGCGACAATTGCGTGGAGTGGGAATTCACTGGCAGCACCGGCACCGACGATCGCGAAATATGATTCCGGCAGTTGTTCGTGCATGATGCGGAAGCCGCTCATCAGACCGTCACCTCCGAATTGCTTGACGACTGCGGCCAGTCCGAACGGAATCAGAATGACGGACAACAGGATGATGGCGATGCCTTGGATGACGTCCGTCCAGTAGGCAGCCGTAACGCCACCGAGGACTCCGTAGATAATGACAATCACGGCGATCAGAGGAATCAGAACGTTACCCAACGGAAATCCTGCGATGGTTTCGCCCATCATTGGCGCAGCCACCTTGCCAATGGCCGCAAACAGCATGCCTCCGTAAACCATGTAGTAAAACACTCCGAAGAGAGCGTAAGCCACGCCAATCCGCTTCGAGTCGTAGCGTTCGACGAACCAGTCGCCCAGGGTCAGGCAGCGCATGCGTCGATACCACACGCCACTGATCCAATAGACCGGCGTCACGAAGAGCCAGTACATGACTCCCCACATTCCACTCATACCGCTGACGAAGGTGCCGCGCGCCGTGTTGACCGGATCGGCGGAACCGGTTCCCGCGCCGAACGCCGCGAAGGTCTGGAATATTTTGCCGAATTGCCGGCCGCCCATGAAATAATCCTCCTGCTTCTTCACCCGCTTCATGGCCCAGAATCCGATTCCGGCCATTCCGACGAAGTACACAAATAGAACGAGATAATCGATCAC
>CALBIE010000400.1 GCA_937893495.1 uncultured Verrucomicrobiales bacterium
TCACGAGGAATACAACAAGCTCTTGAACCGGTAATTCTTTGAAAGTTCACGGAATTCACCGTTAAGGAAAAACTCGACGCCACCACAACTCTGCCCGATTATTCGGACGCGGTGCAACGAAACCGAAAGACCCAACCAAGCGTCTGAGTCCTTCGTCGCGCATGAAAAAACTATTGTTCGCCCTGGCAGTGATGTCGGCTTTTGCCCTCACGGCAGACCCCATCCGTCTCCATCCGGACAACCCTCATTATTTTGTCTGGCGCGGCAAACCGACGATTCTCATCACCTCCGCGGAACATTACGGAGCGGTGTTGAATCGGCGATTCAATTACATCAAATATCTCGACGCCCTCGCGAAAGATGGCTTGAACCTCACCCGCACGTTCACCGGCGTCTATTGTGAACCACCCGGTGCCTTTAAAATATCTCGAAACACTCTCGCGCCGGATCCGGACGCGTTGATTGCTCCGTGGGCGCGCAGCGGTGAAGGCCGTTATGCCAACGGCGGCACCCGGTTCGATCTCGACAAGTGGGATGACGCCTATTTCGTCCGCCTGAAGGATTTTGTCGAACAGGCCGCGAAGCGAAACATCATCGTGGAACTCACCCTCTTCTGTCCGTTCTACAAGGACGACATGTGGAAGCTCAGCCCGATGAACATTACCAACAACATCAACGGGCTTGGGAATGTCTCCCGCACGAATGTCTATACGCTCGACAAGAATGGCGGCTTGCTTGCCGTGCAGGAAAAGCTCGTCCGCAAGATTGTCACCGAACTCCAGCACGCCGACAACGTGATGTACGAAATCTGCAACGAACCCTATTTCGGAGGAGTGACATTACCGTGGCAACATCGCATCGCGGAAACCATTGCGCTGACGGAACTGGACCTGGGGCGAACCCATCTGATCACACAAAACATTGCCAACAAGTCCGCCGTCATTCGCGATCCGCATCCAGCGGTGTCCGTTTTCAATTTCCACTACGCCAATCCACCCGATGCGATTGCGTTGAACTGGCACCACGGCCGGCCGATTGGTGACAATGAAACCGGCTTCAAAGGCACGGCGGACGATCATTATCGGATGGAGGCGTGGGAATTTCTGCTGGCCGGTGGAGCACTCTACAACAACCTCGATTACTCGTTCACAGTCGGTCATGAGGATGGTTCGTACCAATACCCCGACACCCAACCCGGTGGCGGCAATGCCGGTTTTCGCAAGCAAATGAAGGTGCTGCGCGACTTTCTTTATCGTTTCGATTTTCTTCGCATGAAACCCGATCGCTCGGTCATTCAGGGCCTGCCAAAATCGGTTCACGCGCAATCACTCGCGGAATCCGGCGAACAATACGCCGTGTATCTCAAAGGTGACGACCTTCAGTCCCTCCGCCTGAATCTCCCGGCGAGCCGATACCGGTCCGAATGGATCAATGTCATCACCGGGGAAAACATTCACGTCGAGGATTTCTGGCATGCCGGTGGCGAAGGCTCCATCGACGTGCCACGCGGCCACAAGGAACTCGCCCTGCGCCTGGTGGCCACATCAAAACTTCGTCCGGCGAGTGGACTCCGCGACGCCCTGCTCCTGCTCGCCACATTCGATGCGGACATTGACGCGGACTATGCCGCAGGCGACCCCGGATTGTATCACGCGCCAAGAGAGGATCGCAGCCGACCCATCCCCGATTTGCCGGAAACTGACGACGTGGATTGGTCTCCCGATACCGGGAAATTCGGCCACTCGCTGCAGTTCAATCGAAAATCTGACTCAGTCGTGTTTTACCGCGGACCCCAGAACGTCGGACATCGCAGCCGCAATTGGAATGGCAGCGTGTCATTCTGGATGCGCGTCAGCCCCGACGAGGATCTCCCCGAGGGTTATTGCGATCCGTTGCAGATTGCCGGCGGCAAGTGGGCCGAGGGGGCGATGTTCGTGGAATTCAGCAAAAACTCACCGCGCGAATTCCGCCTCGGCATGATGCCCATTACGCCATTGTGGAATCCCAGGCAGAAGCAATACGAGCAGATGACAGTGTCGGAACGGCCCATCGTCCAGGTGAAACGGCCGCCCTTCCGGGCCGACCGATGGACCCATGTTGCGTTCACGTTTCAGAATGCGAACACCGGTGCCAAGGACGGTCGAGGCAAGCTTTACCTGGATGGCAAATACCAGGGTGAACTCAAGGACTGGCAACTCAGCTTCGGCTGGAATCCCGATGAAGTCCTCCTGACACTCGGATTGAATTACGTCGGCTTCCTGGATGAAGTCGCCGTGTTCAATCGCCCGCTCGCGTTGCAGGAGATTCAAACCCTGTTTCTCGCTCGGGAAAGCCTCGCCACGCTCCTGCGAATCCGATAAGGCGAATTCGCCCGAAGGATGCAGTTGAATCTGCCGGCGCGCGGCATTCATGCCGCAGAAGCACCCGTTCGCAGTCAGGATCCGCGCACGCACTCCTCGTCTCGGCAACGCGCATCTTCTCGTTCGTCAGAATAGCCGTTTCAAAGACTCGCGAACCGATTTAAAAATCCACGTTTCTGCGGCATAAATGCCGCGCTCCAATTGCATGGTTCCGGCTGAACGCTTTTCACCGATCGCCAAATTTACTCCGGACGCCACGGCATCTCCCCACCGGCCGTTTTGGGTTGGAGGAATTTCGCTTCGACCCGGGTGTACCAGGCATGAAGCTTTGCCCGCATTTCGGCAACCTGTTTCCCGCGCCCGGCGGCAACGTCGTTTCGCTCGCCAGGATCCGTCTTCAAATTGTAGAGATGCACCCTGCCATCCTCGTATCGCTCGACCAGTTTCCAATCACCCGTGCGAATGGCGCCGCCGGGAAATCCACCCTGATTGCTGTAGTGCGGGTAATGCCAGAAAAGCGCATCCCGCTTCATCGCCTGACCACCGCGAAGCAACGGAACGAGCGAAAGCCCGTCAATCGCATGCCCTGCCTTGACGTCGGCGATCTCCAGCAATGTCGGATAAAAATCAATACTGCAAACCGGCCAATCGTTCACGGCACCGGGCTTTGTCACGCCAGGCCATTTGATCAGATACGGCTCCCGGATTCCGCCTTCGTAAATCCATCCTTTGCCACCGCGAAAAGGCAGATTTGACGTCGGTGAACCTTCACTGGTCGAAAGTCCGCCATTGTCCGACATGAAGCACACCACCGTGTTGTCATCGATGCCGAGCTCCTTGAGCTTGTCCAGCACCCGGCCAACATTGCGGTCCATCGACTCCATCATGCCGGCATACACCGCGTGCTTCTGCAGAATGCGAACCTGCCGCTTCTGTTTCGAATTCGGGGTGACCTGCTCCTCTTCGGCAAATTCCGTCTTCCCGACCAACCCCAGCCGTTCGGCCTTCTTCTTATATTTTTCGACCAATTCCTTCGGTGCCATCAACGGCGTGTGCACAGAGTAGAATGAGAGATAAGCCAGAAACGGCCCGTTGCGGTTTTCCTCAATGAATTTAATGGTCTCCGTCGCCAGGCGTGCGGGCAGATGTTCGCCTTTCGGACCGTCCGCCAGCCGGGGATTGCCGTAGGGCGAAAAGTACTTTCCGCCAAACCACGGACCGCCGTGCTTCCAACCGCCCTGGTTGATGTCAAAACCCTGCTTCTCCGGCCAGTATTCCTCGGTGGGGCCCAAGTGCCATTTGCCGGCGAAAAACGTCTTGTAGCCGACGGTCTTCAACGCTTCCGCCAGCGTAATCTCCTCCAACGGCATCTTGTCGTTCAACGGTGCGCTCGCGAATCTGCCGCCGCGTTTGCCGGAAAAGAAATTCGTGGCATCAACCCGGCTCGGGTATTTGCCGGTCATGATGCTGTAACGCGTCGGGCTACAGACGGGATTGGCCGCATAGCCATTCGTAAATCGCACTCCCTCCCGGGCCAATCGGTCGATATTCGGAGTTTCGTAAAAGGTGTCCGGATTGTTCGAGCCAATGTCCATATATCCGAGGTCATCCACAAGAATGAACAGGATGTTGAGCGAACGGGCGTTCGTGTCGGATGCCAGCACCAGCGCGATGGCGATCAGCAGAATTCTCAGGTTCTTCGTCATAATCGTGGAAATACGCCGACCATGATTCGGGAATCTCAGTTCAGGAGCAAGAACTCGATTTCTCAAAACAGTGACCTGCGCCCGGGATAATTCACGGCAACACTTCCCTTTTGGGAGCGCGGACTTAAGTCCGCCTGGACGCGGTGACTCAAAACGCTTTAAAACGCGCGGAAACCGCAATTCATTCGGACGTCCAAGCGGAATGAATTCCGCGCTCCAGTTCAAAACGCGAATTACTGAATTCACGGCAAGGGGCGTTGACGCGAGCCAGACCATTCATTACAAACGGGGTCTGCGCTCCTATGAAAATTAAGACTTTCCTATTTATTGGCCTGTCCATGGCCGTCATCGCACTGACTGGTTGTAAACCATCGACGCCAACCACCCCTGGCACCGGCGGCGGTTCGAATCCAACCCCTTCCGGTAAGAAGCCAAAAATCGCGTTTGTCTCCAATGGCATCGCCTCATTCTGGACTATCGCGGCAGCAGGCGTCGAAAAGGCCGGAAGTGATCTGAATATCGACACCATTGTGCAGATGCCGGCCGAGGGAATCTCGGACCAAAAACGCATCGTGGAAGATTTGCTCGTCAAGGGCGTGGACGGCATCGCCATCAGCCCGATTGACCCGGCCAACCAGACCGAGATTCTCGATCAGGCGGCCAGGAACACCAAGTTAATCACCCACGATTCGGATGCGCCGGATTCCCAGCGATTGCTCTACATCGGCATGGATAATTACGAGGCCGGACGTATGTGCGGACAGTTGGTCAAGGAAGCCATGCCCGATGGTGGCTCGCTGATGATTTTCATCGGTCGGCTGGAACAGGACAACGCCAAGCGCCGCCGCCAGGGCGTCATCGACGAATTGCTGGACCGCCCGAAGGATCCGAACAACTACGATCCTCCCGGCACTGAACTCAAGGGCGGCAAGTTCACCATTCTTGGAACCCTGACCGATCAGTTCGACCGGGCCAAAGGCAAAGCGAACGCCGAGGACACTCTCTCCAAATATCCGAAGATTGACGGCATGGTCGGGTTATTCGCCTACAATCCTCCCCTGATGCTCGAAGCCCTTAAGCAGGCCGACAAGCTTGGCAAGGTGAAGGTCATCGCGTTCGACGAAGCCGACGAGACCCTGGCCGGCATCAAGGCGGGCACCGTCCACGGCACCGTCGTGCAGAATCCCTACATGTACGGCTACAAGTCGATGGAGATTCTCAAGGAAATCATCGCGGGTAACAACGGCGTGATTCCCGCCAGCAAATTCATCGACATTCCAGCCCGCCAGATTCGTCGCGAC
>CALBIE010000401.1 GCA_937893495.1 uncultured Verrucomicrobiales bacterium
CCATCGGTCTGCCAAGCGAGTACGTTAGAAGCAGTCGGGTCAATGCCCGGGCCATGGCCGTTTCATCAGCCAGCAGCAGTTGTTTGTATTCACGGATGCCGGCGAACTTCCGACCGTCAGGTATGACTCCCGTGGAATCGACGACCGGGCCACGCCGATACAGCACGCCCTGTCTTGAGTACGGATGAACCGTCTTTTTAACCCATTCGCCTTTGCTGGTGCGATACCAATCCCGATACGCACCGATGACGTCGAAGCTTTCCAACGCGAATCCAGGCGGATCAATCTTGCGGTGGCAGCGATTGCAGGTGTGGTCGTTGCGATGTTTCTCGAGCTGCTCTCGAATCGTCGTCGCGCCGCGGATGTCGGGTTCGACGGCTTTGACAGTTGGAGGTGGTGGTGGTGACGGTGTGCCGAAGAAATTCTTGAGAATCCAGGCACCGCGCAACACGGGTGACGTCCGAGTTCCGTCCGCAGAGACCTTGAGAATGCTGGCCTGGGTGAGCAATCCACCGCGCACGCTGTCGGCCGGCCGATCGACTCGGCGAATCTCCAATCCCGTCACGCCCTCGATACCGTAGAACTCCGCCAGCGGTTGGTTGATCATGACAAAATCCGAATCGATAAAGTTCTGCACGCTCAGATCCCGGTCGAGTATTTCACGAAAAAATCCGTGAGTTTCATCGAGCATCGACCGGCGCAGCAACTGGTTGTATTCGGGATACAACCGGGAATTGGGAACGGTGAAATCAATGTCGCGCAATCGCAGCCACTGACCCGCGAAGTTCTCGACGAAGCGTTTGGATTTCGGATCGGCGAGCATACGCTCGACCTGTTTCCAGAGGACATCAGGACTCCGGAGCGTTCGGGAACTGGCGGCTGACAAAAGCCCTTCATCCGGAAGCGAACTCCAAAGGAAATAGGAAAGGCGCGAGGCGAGGGCGAAATCATCGATCGTTTGAGACTCCTCAAGATAAAGGAATTCCGGCGCGCACATGACGCCCTTCAAGCCCCGACGCAGCGCGCTTTCAAAATTCTTGCCCTGATCAAATGCCTGCTTGGCAAGACCAAGGTAAGGCTCGATGGCCGTGGTTTCGATCGGCCGCCGGAAGGCTTGTGCTGTGATTCGCAGGAGGATGGATCGAATGTCTTCGAGCGTACCTTTGGCGGGATCGATTTCTTCGAGGAGTCGTTTACGGCTGGGCGGCGGCCACGGTTCCAGCGGGCCTTCCATCTCCACGTCTGCGACGACGAGTCCCGGGCCTTTGTATTCGTCCACGTTCACCTTCCAATGCGGTGCTCCTTCAAGAAACGACAGCATGATGTTGTCGCTCCGCTCAACCGCGCGGTCGATCAATTCGTAGGTATTGAAGTTGCCGGGAGTCACCGCGAAGAAACCCGCCTCGTGCGATGCCACCTGACCCGTCAGACCGCCATCAACGCGCAGGATAACCGGCTTGTCGCTTTGCACGGCCTTTGCCCGAACTCGCACGCGATACGTGCCCGGAGTCGGCACACTCATCGTCCAGAGCGGAACGGGCCGTGAACCGAAGAGCAGTCCGCCTTCGGGGGTGAGGCGATCCGCCCGTTCCTTCGTTCGAAACTCCTCAAACCTGAGTTTCTTGCTCATGCGCTGCGGCTCACGCGTCGGGCCCATCACTTCGTCGAGCACCAAATCTGCCGCGGTCACATAGAGCGCCATCTGTTCTCCAGACACGGACAGGTCCGCGCCGATCGTGTCGAAACTGCTTTCGGACGAATCGTCCGGGAGGAGCCGCTGCACATCCACGTGGATGCCAAACAAATCCCGCACGGTGTTCTCGTATTCGTTCCGATTCAACCGGCGCAGCACGACCTCACGATTCGCCCGATCCGCGCGGGTCAGTTCACCACCCAGCGTGGACAGGAATGCAGCTTTGGCCTCCAGGGTGGGTCGATATTTTTCCTTGGGCGGCATCTCGCCGTTGGCGACGCGATCAAAAAGATAAACCCAACTGCGGCGCACTTCCGCGTCAGCGAAGTCGCTGGATTTCTTCAGCAGATTTAATCCTCCCTCCGCATCGTCACCAGAATGGCAGTCATAGCAGTGTTTTTCGAGAAACGGTTTTAGTAAGGCTGGCCGCAATCCCTGAGAATGAGCCATCCCGCCCCCGTGGCAAAGTGCGGCGACGATACAAACAGACCTGAACAGTTTTTTCAGCATGGATTCAACTGCCTGCGGGCGGCTTGCGAGCCCAATCGTATTACATTCCATATCGCCGTCGCAATGACTTGGAACCTATCCCCCATCATTCCACATTTCCGCTTGGACGCCATCAAAATTCACGACGCAGAATTCTGATGTCCGTGAGGTCGCGCGGCAATATCGGCGCTGGCGTGGCGATAGTTGCGAATTTCCTGCCGGACTTTCTGGCGAAACCTCGGCGTCATAGCGCGGTCTGAAGGCCCGCGCTCCACCGGCGCGCGGAATTCATTCCGCAGAAACGTGGCAACGCCGAAACGCTCCCGGACCACCCAACACGCCTCTGTCTGGCGCGAGCCTCTGCGGGCTCAAGCCCGCGTTCCATGTTTTGTTCCGAACGCTCCCTGTTCCCGCGTTTTAACGATTAATATATTTTCGTTTCCAATCGTTCTGTCATATTTCGGAAATGAGTTTTAAAAACATGTTCACCATGAAAAAACGTGTCACGTCCCTCTTTGTTCTGCCCCTGTTCCTCCTGCTGCCGTTTCCGGCGGCACACGCCGCGGACAAACAATCCGCGGCAGGTTTCCAGACTCGCGAGTTTGTCGATGCCAACAACGTGACTCGAAAATATGTCTTGTTCGTCCCATACAAACTCCCGGCCAACGAACGGCCGCCGGTGTTGATGTTTCTGCACGGCTCAGGCGAGCGCGGCGACAATGGCATTGACCAAATTATGGTCGGACTGGGTCCGGCGCTGTGGAAAGTGAAATCGAAGTTCCCGTTCATCACGATATTTCCGCAATGCCACAAGGACAGTAATTGGCTCGTTGATGGCCCCGATGCGCAAGCAGCACTGGCCATTCTCAAGTCAGTCGAGGAGGAGTTCCGAACCGATCCTGACCGAGTCTATTTGACCGGTCTCTCGATGGGGGGAAGCGGGAGTTGGTCCATCGTTGCAAAGGATCCGAAACGGTTCGCCGCCATTGTGCCCATGTGCGGGCGCGGCAACCTGGACGACGCGAAGAAGCTGGCCGCCGCAAAGTTACCGGTTTGGAATTTCTGCGGAGACAAGGATCGCCAGACAACCATCGAATTTAGTCGCGACATGCACAAAGCACTCCAGGGTATTGGCGCTGAATCCAAATACACCGAATACCCCGACGTCGGGCATAATTGCTGGGACAACGCGTATGGCACTCCGGAACTTTACGCGTGGCTGCTGGAACATTCGCGGTCAAAGAACGAGTAGCGTTTCACGGATATCGTCAGTGGTTCAGCCTCTACGCCAATGAAGCAAATCATTTTCCTGATTTCACTCGTCGCGTCGCTGAACGCGTTCTCCGCTGCGCCGGATGGAAAAACAACACTTCGTATTGTTCTGGCGGGTGATTCCACCGTCACCGATCAAGCGGGTTGGGGTGGTGCATTTCCCGGAGCGTTCAAGGAAGGCGTTGAAGTCATCAATCTCGCCCGAGGGGGACGCAGTTCAAAAAGTTTCCGCACTGAAGGAATCTGGGAGCAGGCGCTGGCGAAAAAGCCGGACTACATCTTCATCCAATTCGGACACAATGACTGCCCCGGTAAGGGACCCGAACGGGAAACCAAACCCGAGGGTGAATACCGCGAAAACCTCCGACGCTACGTGGCGGAAGCGCGCGCAATTGGCGCCGTGCCGGTTCTCGTTTCGCCGATGACCCGGCGACGATTCGACTCTGCCGGAAGAATCGTTTCCATCCTGACTCCTTATGCCTCCGCCACCCGCAGCGTGGCGAAGGAAACCAACGCGCCGCTCATTGATCTGCATCCCAAAAGCGTCGCCTTGTGCGAAAAGCTTGGAACCGTCAAAAGCGATGAATTGGGCCCAAAAGGTGACCGGACGCATTTCAACAAGAAAGGGGCAAAAGTCATCGTCGATCTGATTCTCGAAGACCTCCGCATCGCCGTGCCGGAGATGAAGCGCTGGTTGCGCTGAAACAGATTCCTTGCCGGTCCATTTAGCACTGCTACCATCCCCGCCGCGTCCAAATCATCAACTGAACATCATGAAGCACCTGTTGCCGAGTCTTGCACTCGCCATTCTCACACTGGCCCTCTCATCCGGCCCCGGCCACGCCGCTGCCCGGACGGATCGGCACGTCATCCTGATCAGCATCGACGGACTTGCTTCCTACTATTTCGACGACCCCAGGGCGCACATGCCCACCATCCGGGAACTGGCCCGTAACGGCGCGCGGGCGAAACGAATGAAATGTTCCTTCCCTTCCGTGACGTGGCCAAATCATACGACACTCGTGACGGGGGTTGAGCCCGGACGCCATGGTGTCATCGCCAACAGCTATTACGACCGGACGACTAAGAAAACGATTCCGTTCATCCCGGATCCGCTGTTCGACAAAGATGAAATCGTCAAAGTCCCGACCGTTTACGACGTGGCGCATCAAGCCGGATTGAAAACCGCCGGCGTCATTTGGCCAGCTTCCCGGAATGCGAAGACGCTCGACTGGACTCTACCCGATGTCTTCGACCAGAACATTTTCATCAACGCCAGTACCCCCAGCCTGCTCAAAGAATTGAAGGCCAAAGGCATCCCTTACGAAAAACAAATGGAATGGTGCAAGGCAGGCAATGCCGGTAAGGCGCAGCGCGACTGGATGTACACCCGAATCAGCGAACACATTCTGACGACTCACAAACCCAATGTCCTTCTACTGCATCTTGTTACAGTGGATTCCTTCGAACACTCCACGGGCCGC
>CALBIE010000402.1 GCA_937893495.1 uncultured Verrucomicrobiales bacterium
CTCGCCACCGGAGGACGCGAGTTCGTGGGTTTCATGCCGCACGATTCTCGTGCTCGGATTCTCCTCACGTAGGCTGCTACGGTTCTGAGGTTCACGGCGCGAAACTTCGTTTCCGCGAATTCTCTCCCCGGCCTCTCTATGAACCGGATGACGGAGCGCCGGCTTGCAGCCGGCTTAAACGGTTGCATGTCAACGAGACGACTCCGGTCGGAATCAATCGTGCGGAACTCCGGCAGCGAATAAGCCGGCAACATGCCGGCGCTCCGGTTCATGACCCCGGCTCGCGTCCAATCGTTGGAGGTTTTCCCTTCCCATGAACCGGACGGAGCGCGGGTCTGCGACCCGCAGCAACTTCGCCAGACCTATCGTGGACAAAACCAACGGGAACGCCTTCGAGTCCGGGGCCTGCTGCGGCTCAGAGAGCCGCGCTCCGGTTCAGGGGTTCAGCGAATTCTTCGGCGAAATCTCTCCCCACTCGTGCCTCGCGCGGAAAGGGAGAGATGCGGGGGCCCCGCTTTGGCCAGCGACGGCGATGCAATCAACTGAGATGCGCCCAATTCGAAGGCGGCGGCGGGGCGCGTTCGGGTGGAGCCCCGGAACGCGGCGTTTACGCCGCGGAAACGTCCACCTGCAATCATCGTCACCGGCATACGGAAGATTTCTGTACTGCAACGCCACTGCGGAATGAATTCCGCGCTCCCACTGCGGGGCGCCGTCCGAATGCCCCCCGGAGCGGGAGCGGCACTGCCGCGCTGTGTTCTTCGGCGTTTATCCGCGGTTCTCCGTCGGTGCCGTTTCGGCTAAAATCGAATGCGAAACCGGGCCGGGAGCGTCGAGATATGGTGAATGACGAAAATTTTTTGTCGCCATCGTCGCTGTGTCTATTAATTATCTCCCGCCTATGAACCTCATGATTTCGAGAAAGAAATTTGTTTCGACTGTGTTGACGGTTGTGCTGACCAGTGGACTTACCCTGTCCGCCGCCAGCACGAGCCAGCCAGGTGGCCTTTATGCTGAATTCAACACATCCAAGGGACGGATCCTCCTCAAACTTGAATTCGAGAAGACGCCCTTGACGGTCGCTAACTTCGTCGGATTGGCCGAAGGGACGAGGCATTATTCGAAGGAGGGCGGTAAGCCCACAGCCCAGAAGGCTCCATTTTACGATGGCCTGAAGTTTCATCGGGTGATTCCTGATTTCATGATTCAGGGCGGTTGTCCGCTCGGCACGGGAACGGGTAACCCGGGCTACAGGTTTGCCGATGAATTTGATCCGAGTCTCAAGCACGGCGGTCCGGGCGTCTTGTCGATGGCCAATTCGGGACCTGGCTCAAACGGAAGCCAGTTTTTCATCACCCATAAGGCGACGCCGTGGCTCGATGGAAAGCATTCGGTGTTTGGCCGAGTGATCGAAGGTCAGGATGTGGTAAATGCCATCGCGAAAGGCGACGAACTCAAGTCGGTGAAGATTTTGCGCATCGGCGAGAAGGCCAAGGCGTTCAAAGGTGACGAAGCCCATTTTCAGAAGTTGCTGAAAAATCAGGCGGGCGACAGCCTTAAGGGAGTGCTTTCCCAGGTCGCGCCCGGCAAGGAAAACGACATCAAGGAAACAAAATCCGGCCTGCGCTACATCGTCACAAAGGACGGGACCGGCGCGAAGTGCGGCAGCGGTAAAGCCATCAAGGCGCACTACACCGGATTGCTTACCAATGGCCGCGAGTTCGACAGCTCGCGAAAGCGCGGCGAGCCACTGGGATTTACGGTTGGCGTCGGGCAGGTCATCAAAGGATGGGATGAGGCTCTCGTGGACATGAAGAAAGGCGAAAAGCGCGTCTTGATCATTCCGGCTGAGTTGGGATATGGAGATCGCGGAGCAGGGGGCGTTATTCCTCCCGGGGCCACGCTTATTTTCGATGTGGAACTGGTGGATTTCTAATCTGTCCTGAACATTTAGAGTAAAAGGAAGTCTCCCGGCTCTGCCGGAAGGATTCCCGATTTTCGACTTATACGGCCGTCTCCAAAAGGAGGCGGCTTTTTTGGTGATTGACCGCAGGCTTTCCCGGATTCCGCGATGCCGCGCCGGCTTCGGTTTCAAAACCACACATTCAAAAACTCCCGATCCGATCGGCAAAGCCACGTATCTGCGGACTGAAGTTCGCGCTCTGCCTATGGAGTGCGGTGGCTCGACACCGCTTTGGATACCTCACGCCTGGCACGGCGGGGTTGTTTCTTTCCATGAACCGGGACGCCCCCTCACCCCATCCGACTCGACTGAGCTCGTCGCAGGCCTCTCCCCGGTGGGGGAGAGTGTGCCTGACTTGTCGCGCCGAAGCAGCGTAGAGGCGGAGGGCAGGGTGAGGGGGATTTCGGGTTCATGGCCCGTAAGCAGGTCCGAATGGAACAGGGAACTTCCCATGAACCGGATGACGGAGCGCCGGCTTGCAGCCGGCTTAATCCGTTGTCTGTC
>CALBIE010000403.1 GCA_937893495.1 uncultured Verrucomicrobiales bacterium
CGCCAGGAGGATTCCTGCACGCCGTTGAGTTCGCCCAGGTAGAGGACGTGGCGTTGGACCACGCGCTGGTCGGCCAGCCGACGGTTCTCAACGACACTCCAATAAAGATGCTCCTTGCCATCTTTGCGACGTTTTGAACAGCGGAGAAACATGCTGGGGTGGAATGGTAGCGTGAAAATCCGGGATGGGAACAGGGCAGGTCTGCACTACAAGCCCTTTGGCCGGGTGTTCCCCCGGAAAATAAGGGGATTCCGCACGGCAGACGGTTGAAAATAGTCGTTTCCACCCTCCAGTCCGCTAAGTCGGGCTAAAGGGTTTGGAGTTCCGCGTTTACGCGGCGAAGGGCGTTCAATTGCGAACCGATCCATCCCGAACCGCCTGAAGGCGGAACTCCGAACGGGGCACGGCGCGAATGCGCCCATGCCGGCCGGACCCGGTGAAAACTTCCGCGCGCAAATCGGCCGTGCCGGAGAGGTCGCGAGACGAGTAATCAAGATATCAGCCTGTCCGAAAACCAGTGATTATCCCCGTTTGACTCCGGAGATCACCGGTCCGCGTGGCGCAAGACCTGCCCTTGTTTCTTCAACGTCGATTGGAGAGGGCCCATCGGAACTTTGCGCGGAGGCACGCCCAGTTTCACGGAGAGATGAGCCGCGACGCCGGCGGCCTGCCCCAGCGCCATCCACGTGGGTTCCATGCGAATGCTGGAATAGGCCACGTGCGTCGTGCTTGCCGCGACCGGCACGATAAGGCCGTCCACCCGCTTCGGAATCATGATGCGATACGGGATTTCGTACGGGCGAGTGATGTGGTCGAGCATTCCCAGATAACCCTCGAGCACGATGGTGTCACCCGGCTGCCGTTTGCGGCACGGGAAACTGTCGATCGGGAATTCGCCGACGGCGATGCTGTCCGCGTGATGGTGTGGCGTCCGGTCCGCACCCGTGCCGGTGATGTCGTGTTCGGTCAACGTGTATTCACCGACGAGCCGACGGCCTTCGCGAACGTAAAGTTGAAAGGGGAAATGTCCATTGTCGATGAACTCATCCCCGGGCAGGTGCAGTTCGTTGGCAAGCTTCCGATGGGCTTCCGGCACTTCGGCATCGTTCTGTAGAAACCAGAGCAGCCCGAGGGTCAGGTTTTGCAGGCGCTCGCAGATTCTTTGACGCACCGCGTCATCGCCCCCGATGTAACCGCGATTCTCCTCGGGGAAAGGAAAACCCAGTGGACGTGGATTGATGTTCACGTCGGTCTTCCGATTGGGGATGTCGGTGACGGACAGCACGCGCACGAGCGTGTCGAAATGCGCCGGATTGTAGCCGCGGCCCGGCTTGAGGACCTTCGGTCCCGCGAGACGCCCGGCCTTGAGATCGTCGAAGTAACCAAGAAAACGCGTGCGGTCATAACCGGGGGGCGGTTCCGTGAGACGATGGGAATTGGCAGGATCCTTTGTGAGACACAAGCGATAGGTGTAGGCCGGCAGATGTTCATCCGCCGCGCCCGTCGTGCCGGGAAGGAATTTTCGGTTCTGATAGTCGAAATAGACCACGCCGGCGTGGGGTTCGTTGAAATCAGATCGCGCCTCTCGACCAAGCCGAAACTCCGCGCCCGCCGCGGCGTAGAGATCCCCCTCGTAAGTGGCATCGATAAAAACCTTCCCGGTCAATTGTCGCGTCTCTCCCGTTCTGCGATTGACCACGTTGATGGCTTTGAGGTTTTTCGCTTCAACCTTTGCTGTCTTCAATCGCCAGCCCTTCATGACCGTGATGCCTCCGAGTTCTCCAATCATCTCTTCCAACACAGATTCAGCCATCGAAGGCTCGGAGTAATAACCGTCGCGGCACAACCTGACGTTATCGGAATCCGCGCCGTATCGCTCGACGTATTTCCGCTTCACTCGCCGCGTGAACTCCGTAAACACGCCGCCGATCATCGCTCGATTCTCAATGTCACTCTTGCCAAGACCGCTGGTGATCATGCCACCGACGTGTTGATGATACTCGACGAGCAGGACGCTTGCTCCGAGGCGGGCGGCCGAGACCGCCGCCGCGATTCCGCCGGGTGTGCCGCCATAGATGACGATGTCCGATTCGGCCGCCTTGGTTTGGAAGAGCATTCCCATCCACAGGTAGGCAATCAGAATTAAGCGTTTCATGACGCGGCTCTGCCTTTTCATGGCGGTGCGCAGGTTTCGTTTGGATTTGAATTCGATGACGAAACCATAATCGAACGATGACTGCCTGTCGAAGATTTCGAATATTACGCGATGTCGCGGCAGGGGCATGGCGGTGCCGGCAGACCAACGCCTCAAAGAAATATTCGCCAGCCTGAAAAACAGACTGTCGCAACGTGGATTTTCCGCTATCACAGAGCGCAACCAATTGTGAAATTCCCACACCAGCGGATTCACCGCGAAATCCAGGATCGATTGATCGCTGTAATCCTGACCCTGTCCAGTCTGCTGGGAAGCGCCTCCGACTGTCGTTCCCAAACTGGTCGGGACGCAGCGCCGCGCAAAGTACTGTTCTTCGACCTGTGGAAACTTGACTACTGGGACAACATCGAACTCCGCCAGGGAGAACCCCGGTGGCTCGCCGAAGGGACGTATAACGATCCGGCCGTCGCCAAGAGTGGCGTCTATTTCCCCACCGTCTGGCACGACACCAGCAGCGGCCAATGGCGCATGGTTCATTCCATCAAGTGGAGTCCGTTCACGATGATGGCTGCGCAGAGCGATGACGGAATCCGCTGGCGTCCATTGCCGGTTCCCGATGCAAAGCCCGAAGGCGAAAAACTCGCGCCCAATCATGTCTTCTCCGGGCCCGGCGTCTCGGGCGGGTGCGCCTATATCCGCCCGGACGCGCCGGATGGTTTTCGATTCCGCATCTTCGGCCGCCAGAATGGCGACTCCGTTTTTCAACGCGCGCTGAAATCACCCAATCATCCGTGGCATCAACTTGCCAAAACCGAGGGACAGAAGCGCTACATGAGCGAGGCTGTCACGATTGTTTCGCGAGATGGTAAGCAGTGGGAATTGAAGACCGGCGGGCACTGGGACTGGAGCCGGCGCGACTGGCATCCGGAGCCGCCGGTGTTCGCATTCTGGAATCCCGTCAATCGGAAACACACGATGCTCGTCCGTCCCGGTTGGGGCGATCGTCGTCAATGCATCCGCGTCAGTTCCGATTTGAAATCATGGGCCGATCCCGAACTGCTGTTTCAGCCTGATTCACTGGACACGAAAGGTCCGGTTGGGATGTATGGCTTGCCGGTCCATCCCGTGGGCAACGGCGCGGGCTTTGTCGGATTGCTGTGGATGTTTCACAACTCCAGCAGCGAACCGGTGAACAGTTTCAATCAGTTCTTCGGCACGATGGACGCGCAACTGGTTTACAGCTACGACGGCGTCCGCTTCAGTCGCGGCAAACGTGAGCCGTTTCTGAAGTTGAATCCCATCCCATTGCCCGGCTGCACGCAGATGCGCGTGGGCAGCATTGTGGAAACGAAGGGTGAAGTCCTCATCTACTCGGAAGCGCATCGCGGCGCCCATGGACGCGAGCGCAGTGAACAGAAACGTAGCGAAGAATCACTCGGCTCCCTTGCCGTTCATCGATTGCGCAAGGATGGCTGGATGTATCTGCAATCGCGCGGTGACTGGGCGCGTATCCAGACCAAGCCGTTCGCCCTTTGGCGGCCGGAGATCAAAATCAATGCGCAGGCGGATTACGGCGAAGTCCGGTTCCAACTGACCGATGAGAAAAGCCAGCCGTTGAAGGGGTTTGAGTTTGAGAATTGTCTTCCGCTGCGCGGCGCGGACTCGCTCGCCTTTCCACTGCGCTGGAAGGACACAAAACTTGAGGGAGCTGTCAACAAGGTGCTCCGGCTTGAAATCAAATTCAGGCAAGCGAATGTTTTCGCGCTCGACATGGCGCATCATTTTCTCGACGCGCACGACCAGTGGCTTTTGAAGGAAGGCAAACCCGTCGAGGCGCTGCTGTTTGATTACTGAGTTGGAACGAACTCAAACGACACGATGAATATGTTTCAACCCGAATTCCGCAGCTGGGGAGCACACCCGCCTCGAGTGTGGCTGGCCGCGCCTCGCGGCCAGCGTCTTGCCCGCGCGACTGACACAAACGCTCGAATCATTTCAGTGCGACCAAGTTTTCTGCGCCCTCGCGGAAAACAGCGCCCGAGGCGGGCGCGCTCCCCTGTCAATTACGGAGATCGGATTCAAAACCAATCTCTCCAGAACGCCGTGGCAATCAATCCGACCGTCATGGAGTGCGGAGGCTCGACTCCGCTTTGGATACCTTTGGATGACACGAAACCGGGCTTCAATGTCAAATCGGCGATTTTCGGAATCCCGGCTACTGCCATTGCATGCCGCGCGATCCAAAGCGCCGTCGAGCCGGCGCACTCCATGAAACGCCATCCACATTTCGCGCGAAAAATTTGAATGACTGCAAGTCCACGTCGAGCTTTAGAAAATTGAAACGCTCCAAACCTTAATCCCGAAAGGAAACCCATATGACCGGCAAGATTCTCCGCGACAAACTCATTCAGGGCGAGCGTGTCTATGGCACGCTGCTGCAACACGCCGTCGTTCCCGCGATGGTCGATATGATTCCGCCAAACTCCCTCGACTTCGCCATTGTAACCTGCGAACACACGGCGCTCGACCTGGCCGAGTTTCTGCCCATCCGCTACGCCCTCGCGTCCAAGGGCATCGCGTGCCTCGCGCGAATCCACAGCCGCGACGAATCTGACGTCGCGAAAGTCTGCGACACGTTTGATGGCGTCGTGATTCCCTACGCCGAGGACTACGAGGAAACGAGACGATTGGCCGCTGCAGCGGTTTATCGGCCACTCAAGGGAAAGGTGCTCGAACAAATTATCACGACCGGCAAATGGCCGAACAAAAAGACCGAGGATTACGTGGACAAGAAAAACGAAAACACGGTCTTCATTCCCATGATCGAGTCCGTGCCGGCCATAGAGAATCTCGAAAAGATCTGCTCCATCGAGGGCGTGCACGCGGTGTTTGTCGGGCCGGGTGACTTATCCACCAACATGGGAATTCCGAAGGAATACGATCACCCGGATCTCGTCGCCAATATCCAGAAGATCATCAACATCGCTGACCGGCATCACGTGGCGGCCGGAAGTTGGTTCGGGGAAATGCGCCAGCAGATTCGCACCATCCGACAGGGCGCGCGGCTCGTGGTGTTTTCCAACGACGGCCTCATGCTCAGCAAGGCCATGGAACAATCGTTCACCGAGCTTCGGAAGGGATGATGTGTGAATGAATTGCCATGATCCAGAAGCCAAAGTAGGCCATGCACCATGGCAGGTAAAAATGTATTGGAGCATCAAGTGACCTCTTCTCGGCAACCGGGACGCCCCCTCCCCCCATCCCTCTCCCCCGATGGGGGAGAGGGTGCCCAGTGGACGGGAGAGGGGGATTCCAAATCTCGTGAGGCAATCGGCGAATCCGGTGCTCAAGGCAAACGTGCCCCATCTACGTCGGCCCAGTTGACCAGTCTGGATGAACATCACTATGACGTATCCGATGCTGACGTGCAGGAGCGGCGTAGGGAAATCGAAACTGGCTGTGTCACCGAGATTTCACATGAGGAATTGGTCGCCGGACTCCAACAATGGACGGAGCAATGAGACTCGCCTTTTGACCCTTGTTTCAGAAAGGCTTCAACGGATGAAACGATTGAAATTACACTGTCTGTTGAGCGTGCTGATTGCGCATGTCTGTCAGGCATTCTCGGCGACGCAAAAGCCCAACATCCTGCTCATCGTCTCGGAAGACAACGGGCCCGAACTCGGCTGCTATGGTGACCCGTATGCCCGCACGCCCAATCTCGATCGGTTGGCCGCCGAAGGAGTGCGGTTTGAAAACGCCTTTGTGCCGTATTCCGTCTGCTCGCCGTCGCGGGCATGTTTTCTGACCGGATTGTATTCGCATCAGAACGGTCAGATTGGGTTGGCGACCCACAAGTTTGCGCTTTACCGCGAGGACACCCCGAACATCGTGACTTTGCTCAAACCCGCGGGCTATCACACGGGTCTCATCGGCAAATTGCACATCAATCCCGAGTCGGCGTTTCCGGTCGACTTCCGCGCCATTCCCGGTGCGAATTTCAATCGCAGGGAAAAGGCGGAAGACTACGTGGTGGCAGCGGAAAAGTTTTGGAGCCAAGCCAGGAAGAAGCCGTGGTTTCTGTCCGTTAATTATCCCGATGCCCACCTCCCATTTCTCCGCCAGGCCGGCGGCAGACCGGCCAAGGTCCAGACCGGCAAGGATGTCAAAATGCTCGCTTGGGTCGGTGCCGAATCGCCGCGGCTCCTGGAAGTCATGGCCGACTACTACAACTGCATGGCGAGGCTCGACGACTGGGTCGGCCTGTTGCTGGATGCCCTCGCGAAAACCGGCGCCGACAAAAACACGCTGGTGATCTACATCGGGGATCACGGCGCGCAATTCCCGCGTGGCAAGGGCTCGGTTTACGAAGGTGGACTGCGGGTGCCGTTCATCGTTCGCTGGCCCGGCCATGCCATGGCCGGACTCGTCCGCAAGGAACTCGTATCGACCATCGACATTCTGCCGACCGCGCTCCGTGCAGCAAAGGTCACTCCGATACAAAAATTGCCGGGCTGGGATCTGGTTCCCGTTCTGACTGACTTCCAACCCGACCATTGGCGAAGTTACATCTTTGCGATGACGACCGGTTCTTTCCCGCGCAACTGCTTCGTGCAGCATTCGATTCGGGACACCCGCTACAAGCTGATTGTAACAGCACAGCCTGGAACAGAGAATCGGATTGCCGATTCCTATCTCGATGAAAAGCACCAGCACTTTGTTGTGTCCGGTGTCCGGCCGGATGAACGGAAAACCGTCAGCGCGAGAACGGAGAAGGCCTATCAACGATGGGAGATTCCACCGCGCTACGAACTTTACGACCTCAAAAGCGATCCCCACGAATGGAATGATTTGTCCGACGACCCGGACCATTCGGCGGCAAAGAATCGGCTGATCAAAGGTTTGGTTGATTTTCGAACACGCACTCGAGATCCGTTCCTCGATCCAGCCAATGTTGAATCATTCGTAACCGAGCAACTGGCCAATCGCGACCTGGGATATCGGAAAAAGAAGTCCTTCCGTTGGTCCTATCTTGATTCCTTCCCCGCATGGCGGGCGACAGATGCCGCTTCCGACTCTCAATGATTCAACCCTGACCCAACTGCAGTCGTACACACTGGCACGGACATCAGGCGCCCGAACAACGCGCCAGCGTCTTGGAGTGCGTGCGCTGCTGCGCCGCTTTCCTGATCCAATCCAACAATTCGACAACACCGGGATGGGAAATCCAACCGCTCGCGCAGATCCGAAATCTGTTCGTGCGCACGAACGAAATCGGGCAATCAAGGCCCAGCGGCACGCTCGAAAGCGGCGCAGCAGCGCACGCACTCCAAGACCTGGCGGACTTTCAAATCGCCTTTCCGTGACTCCTCTCCACAAGCGACCCGAAGTTGGAACTGGTCAAAAGAACCGAAATCCAATCCTGTTCAGCGATGGGGTTGAAAAAGGTCCTCGCGCCGGGTGCGCTCCCCAAAGTTCTTGTTAACGCAACAAAGTCTGGTGTGATTGGGGCACAGACGGACCCACGAACCGGATATCTTGAAATGAAACAAACCATCGCACGCTGTTTTGCCATCACCTTCATCCTCGCCTTCGCCAACGTGGCGCTTGCCGCCGGCAAACTCAAGGTCTTCATCCTCGCCGGCCAGTCCAATATGGAGGGCCACGCCAAGGTCGAGACGTTCGATTACATTGGCGACGATCCTGCCACCGCGCCTTTGCTGAAGGAGATGCGCGGCAAGGATGGCAAATCGCGCGTCTGCGACAATGCCTGGATTTCGTATCTCACAGGCATGGGCGACGAGAACGGAGAGGGATTCGGGAAGTTGACAGCCGGTTACGGTTCGCGCCGCAACCCTGCCGAGGACGGCGGCAAGATTGGTCCTGAGTTCACCTTCGGAATCACCATGGACAAGGCGTTCGAAGAACCGGTCTTGATCATCAAGACCGCCTGGGGCGGCAAGTCGCTCTACCACGACTATCGTTCGCCGAGCTCCGGCGTTTACGAGCGTAACGAGCAGGACATTGAGCGCAAGCGGTTCACCGAGGATCGCAACGGCCACTATTACCGGCTCATGATCAATCATGTGCATTCCGTGCTCAAGGACATCAAGCGGGTCGTTCCGTCCTACAACGCGAAGCAAGGCTTTGAAATCGCGGGCTTCGTCTGGTTCCAGGGCTTCAATGACATGGTGAGCCGGGGCGCCTATCCCGAGCTGCCGAAGGAACGCAAGGCGAACCGTTTCGAGAACTACAGCAAATGGCTGGCGTGTTTGATCCGCGACGTGCGCAAGGAACTGAAGACCCCGGAAATGCCGTTCGTGATCGGGGTCATGGGGGTCGGCGGCCTGAGTAATACCCGCCAACAGGACTTCCGGGACGCAATGGCGGCACCGGCGGCATATCCTGAATTCAAGGGTAACGTGGTCGCCGTCCAAACAGCGCCGTTCTGGTCCGATGAACTGGGTGCCATTGACGCCAAACGCAATCAAGTCCGGCAGATGAGCTACTACCTGCGCTCAAAACATCCGAAGCACGCCAACAAGGACGGCAAGATGACCAAAGAACAGCAGCGCGAATACGTCCAAAAGTATGAGGCAGAGATCATCTCACCGAAAGAGAAGGCGTTGTGGGAACGCGGCGCTTCAAACGCCGGTTATCACTATCTCGGCTGCGCCAAAACCTTCGCCGTGATGGGCAAGGCGTTTGCGGACGCCATATTGGATTTGCGGGCGCGATAGTTAAATTGTTCCATCGATGGGTAATACCCGCGAGTCGGCCGGCCTCAACCTGACATTCTTATGAACGGAAATTTTTTTCAGATACCGCTGCTCATCGCCACGCTCGGAGCGAGTGCACAGGATGCAAACCTCGTCATCGCAGAGAACGGTAAATCGCCTTATCAGATTGTAGTTCCCGGCAGCAGTGCCTCGGCGGATATCGCCGAAGGGCTCCGGCAGACGGCGCGGTTGATGCAGACGGCTTTCAAGGCAAACGGAACAGAGATATCCGTGACGGCGGAGGACGACCGCGACAGGAAGAAGCCAGGCATCTTTCTCGGCAATACCGCGTTCGCCCATGCCAATGGCGTGGAGGTCCAGCGCCTGAAGGGTTGGGGCTATGTCCAGAAGGTCGTTGGAAAGAACATTATCATCGCCGGTCACGATCATTCCGGACCGCAGGAGACCGGGAATCGCCGCCGCCCGCCGTGGGATCGCATTGGAACCGTCAAAGGCGTGACTGATTTCCTGCGCCAATATGTCGGGACTCGTTTTCTCTATCCTGATCTGTCGCCGTATCAATCAGTCAAAGGCGCCGCCCGCATTGACATTTTCAACTCGCCCGCCATCGAGTTTCTTCCGCTCTCGAAGATTGCCATTCCCGCGGGACTCGATGTTCAGCACATCCCGCCGATCAATTTCAATACCGCGCATCCCGCCGGCGGGGGGTTCTACGACCTGGCCAACAACCGGTTTCCGCGCGTCGATGACACCTTTGGCGGTCACACCTGGGAGCGGGCAGTTCCAAAGGAAAAGTACGCGGAAACTCATCCAGAATACTTCGCGTTGCTGGGTGGAAAGCGGTCCGCGAATGTGAAAGGCAACGGACAATACTGCATTTCCAATCCTGAGGTGACGGAACTGATCTATCAGGATCTGTGTCGCTGGTTGGATCGTGGCTATCGCTCGGTCGATCTTGGGCAACCGGATGGGTTCCGCCCCTGCCAGTGCAGGGATTGTGAAAAGCTTTTCGACACCGGCAGTGACTGGAGCGAAAAAATCTGGATCTACCATCGCAACTTCGCCGCACGCCTGCTGGAGAATTACCCAGATCGGCAGGTGACCATCATGTCGTACATTCAAACGGCCAGACCACCGAAGTCGTTCAAGAAGTTTCCAGCCAACACGAAGGTGATGTTGACCGGCACCAACGAAGACGACATCGCGCCATGGCGCGGACACGAGGTGCCCGGCGGATTCACGGGTTACGTTTACAACTGGTGCCCAAACCTCTGCACCCGTTACACGCCCATGCGGACACCGGCCCATGTTGCGACCCAGGTCAAACGGCTGGCAGCAAACCGGATTCAATCCCTGTATCGCGACGGACCCGGTGCGCTGTACGGATTGGAAGGACCGGTCTATTACACGATGGGCCGGATGTTCGATGATCCGGAAAACCTTTCCGCCGGTGAACTGGTGCAGGAGTTTGTCGAGGCCGCCTTCGGCCGTTCCGCGTGGCACATGAGTCAATTTTACGATCAACTAAATCACGCCATCACCCTTTACTCGGACTACCTCGGCACCCGCTCGCCCGCCTGGACCTACGAACCCATGACGGGACGACGACGCAAGACGGTGTCGGATCCCTTCCGACTCCTTGGCTTCCTCTATTCACCGTCTCTGCTGAAATCACTGGAATCGCAGTTGGCCAGCGCCGAACAGAAGGCGAAGTCTGCGAAAGTGAAGACTCGGCTCGCGCTGGTTCGTCGGGAATTTGATTACGTGAAGAACGTGGCCCGGGTCGTGCATCTGTATCATGCGTACCAGGTTCAACCGGACCTGATGTCGCGGGATCGTCTGCTGGATGCGGTCGCTGCCCGCAACGCGGAAATCGAATCCTGGTACGACAAACGCGGTCGTCCCGTGCCGGCTGCTGACTGGGCCTATGTCATGTTCCCGCCCCCCGGTCACAACGCGGCCCACCTGCGCCTTGCCTACAACAATTACCAGGAACCCTTCGAGAGCTCGGTCTTCAATTGGGACACAAAGGCCATGCGCAATGCACCCTTGCCGGGGGCGAAGCGACTCACCGTCAATCGGTTGGAGGGCAAAGTCTCTCTGGACGATCCTCAGTGGACGGATGCGGCGGCCAACGAATTGGTTCCATTATCCGGAAGCCCTCCACTGACCCGCAAAACAACGGCAAAGTTTTTCTTCAGTCAGTCGGCTCTTCTCGTGCGGCTCAAGGGCGAACTACCCGCCGAGGCAATGGCGAAACCGGCGGAGCAGGAATCCATTGTCCTTTATCTCTCGCCGCCCTCTCCGGGCAACGTTTCGTATCGGTTTACCGTTGGACCGCGCGACGATTCCAAGACGGACGCCGCGAGCGGTTTTATCACCGACGCGATGGACCCGCGCCATGGGCAATATGACCCGGATTGGAACGGCGATTGGAAATATGAGAGTCGGCTCGAGCCGAAAAAGAACCGATGGCTCGGACTCATCACAATCCCATTCAAGACCCTCGGCATCGAGCCGCCCGCACCGGCTTCGTTCTGGCGCGGCAACCTCGGCCGCGTTCACGTCATTGGGAAGGACCAACTCGAACAGTCTGCCTGGTCCACTGCGGCGGGCGTTCGTCGGATGGATGATCGCAACGGATTCGGCGAAATGGTTTTTGCAGGAGACGGCGTGAAAAAGAAGGCGGAAGCACAGCGGAATCCCTTGAGTGAATTGCGCGAGAATCTATATCGCGCTTCCTTTGAAGTTCCGGAGCAATGGAAAAGCCTGCCCGATCCGCTGCCGACACGGTTGACCGGCTGGGTCTTCCGCGCGGACCCGTTGAATCGCGGAATCAAGGAACGCTGGTTTGCGCCAAATGCCGCCTCCGACGATTGGCAACCGATGGCGATCCCTTCATTCTGGGCTGAAAATGCGCAGATCGGTAATTACGTCGGCCACGGCTGGCATCGCACGACCTTCAAAGTTCCGGCGAACTGGACAGGCAGAAATCTCCGACTGTGCTTCGGCTCCGTCGATGAACAGGCCTGGGTCTATGTGAACGGTCAACTGGTACGGGAGCACTCGGAAGAATCCGAAGGCAAATCGTATGGCGAACTTTGGGAAATCCCATTCACTGCCGACGTTCCCGCCAACCACCTCAAGCCAGGAGCCGATAATGTGTTGGTCGTGCGCGTCCACAATTCCAAGGCCAATGGTGGTATCTGGCGCCCTG
>CALBIE010000404.1 GCA_937893495.1 uncultured Verrucomicrobiales bacterium
GCGACCACTTTCATCCCGAATGCCAGCGCCCGCTTGGCGACCTCGGTACCGATGCGACCCATGCCGAGAATGCCGAGGGTCTTGTTGCAGAGTTCGATACCTTTGAATGACTTACGGTCCCATTTGCCGGCGGTCATGGATCCGTGGGCTTGCGGGATCTTGCGAGCCAGCGCCATGAGCATGGAAAAGGTCAACTCGGCCGTCGAGATGGTGTTGCCGCTCGGCGTGTTCATCACCACCACGCCGTGTTCAGTCGCGGCTTCGACATCGACATTGTCCACCCCGACACCGGCACGCCCGATGACGCGCAATCCGGGGGCGGATTCGATGATCCTGCGGGTTATTTTAGTCTCGGAGCGCACAACCATGGCCTCGGCCTCGGCGGCGATGGGCAGCAGTTCAGCCTCGGGCAACGGTTTTTCCAGGACGATCACATTGAATTCTGATCGTTCCTTGAAATTAGCGATGCCTTTGGGCGAAATTGGGTCACAAATAACTACGTTCATATGAACAGGGGGCGGAGTGTAGGCAAGGGGAATGGGGTGGTCAAACCCTGAGACGGAATCGGCGCGAAATGACCCCCATCCCGGTTCTCAAAAGGATTCACCTTCGTTGGGGCGATTTACGAGGGAACTTTGGGTGCGGGTTGCACATCACCCTTGATGAGAAAAGTCAGCGCTTTTACCGCGAGTTCGACTACCAGAAATGGCTTGGCAATCAGGTCGTTGCCGCCGCTGAGAGATGACTTTGCGCGACTCATGAAGTCGGTCAGTGAGGTGACAAAAACAATCGGCGACTTGGCGTTCATTTCATTTGCGCGGATTTTCTTACACAAGTCGAACCCGTCCATACCAGGCATTTCGATATCGAGGAAGATAAGGTCGAAATGTTCCTTTTCGGCCATCTCGGCGGCAATTTTCGGGTCGGCGACATCGACAGCATCCAGTTCGGCCTTTTCGAGTCCGCGCATCACAGCTTTGCGGGAAAGCGGCTCGTCATCGACGACGAGGACGCGGGATTTAGCCAGGTCAATGCTGTCTGGTTCGTTGACTTTACCAAAAAGCACACTCAGGAAATCTACCGTGTGAGCGACAGTCCTTACTGTCGAAGGATTGATTTGCGAAGGATTTTCGGACAATTCAGTCAGCAGGGCCTCGAACGCGGCGGCCACGCGGGCGATCTGCTGACATCCGGCCACCCCCGCGCCGGCAGTGACGGAGTGCATCTTGCGATACATGTCGAAGAGGATGGCGCTGCGTTCCTCCATCCAGCGAAGGGAAGAAGAGTCGTTCTCGTTCTTAATGAACTGTTGCAGTTTTTGTCGCAGCGTGGACATCGCCTGCGGAAGCGTCTCGGCAAATCCCTTCTTCAATTCGCCTTGAAAATGCAACTCAACGTCGTCCAGCGTGTCGGTCGAAGTGGGTGCAACGAATTCGCCCTGCTGCGAAGCCGCGGCTTTAGGCATTCGGACGGGCGCGGCGTCACCGCCTTCAATCTTCAAACCGTCGAGGGACGGAAGTTTGATGGCGTCGCTATCCTGCTTCTTCGCCGCCGGTGTGTCTCCGCCATCCATTTTCAATGGGATATCGCCCATCGAAATTGAATCGGCACTGGACTTTGGAGAGGGCCGTGGTTTCGGCTTGTTGTCCGTCGTCATCCGCAACAGGCCGGACAACAATGACGAATCATTTGCGCCTGCGGGTTTGGTGGAATTGGCGGCGGCGGTGTCGCCGGCAGGCGTTGGTAAGTCTTTACCGGCCAGCGTCGCTTTCAGGACGTCGGCCACTTGTTTCGGAGTGCAGATGGCTTTGGTCAGACATTTGTTCGCGCCGGCTTTCCAGGCGGACTGGACCAACGAGCCGAGATAGGAGTTGGTAAATACAACGACCGGGGTATTTTTCGTTGGCTCGTTGCTCCGCACAAATTCGAGCACTTCGATACCATTTTTTTTCGGCAATTGCAGATCCAGCAGAATGATATCTGGCGGATTGGTCTTCACCGCTTCGATCGCCAGTTCGCCGTCGAGCGCGTGCTGCACCTGGAAGCTCTCCATCTGCAGTTTACGCTGGTAGATATTGGCGATGATGGCGTCGTCTTCGACTATAAGAACTCGTTTCATTTTGCGATTGGAAACGGGCCGGGAGGGCCGGTTGCGACTCGCGCCTGGATTACGCGGGTCAATTTGATTTGGATTTGGATTTCTTCTTGTTCTTGTACAAATGGGTCAACGCTTTGACGGCCAACTCAATGGGTAAAAACGGCTTGCCGATAATGTCATTGCCTCCTGCCAGGGACGATTTGGCCCGGACCTGAAAATCGTTCAGGCCCGTCACGAAAATCACCGGAGTATTTTTGTGGGCAGGGTTTTTCCGGAGGTTTTCACACAGTGTGAAACCGTCCATCTCCGGCATGTCGATATCAAGGAAAATCAGGTCAAACGTCTGCTTGTCGAGCACTTCGAGCGCTTCGGCAGGGCTGGACATGCTCACGTAGGAGAGACCAACTTTTTCAAGGCCGGAAATAACCGCTCGGCGGGAGAAGACCTCGTCGTCCACCAGCAGGGCTACCGGCTTCTCGTGTTCATTTAACGCGGCAGGTGTGGTGCCGCTGAGAATCAGCGCCAGGAAATCAACGGCATGGGCGAACGTCCTCAGCACGGAGGAACTGGTGTTTTGTGGCGTATCGGCCAATTCCTGCAACATTGCCTCGAGCGCACTCGACAACTGGGCGACTTGCCCGAAGCCGGCGGCGCCTGCTTTGCCCGTCAGCGAGTGCAGCACGTGATACATCTCTTTGAGAAGATTTGAGCGTTCTTCGAGCCAATGAAGGTAGGCGGTATCGGTCTCGCTCTTGACTACGGCCTGCAAACGGGTGCGAACTTCAGAAAGGATTTGCGGTGAATCGACCAGAAATCGCCGCCGGAAATCATCCTCATCGCTACCGCCCTTGCCGGCTGAGTGTGGCTTTGCGGCTTTGGATTTCCTGGTCCCCGCATGGCCGCCTCGTTCCTCGATCGTCGCCCGGACTAATTGCACTACCTGCGAAGGCTTGCAGATTGCCTTGGTCAGGCACTTGTCGGCACCGGCTTTCCATGCTGCCTGAACCATGTTTCCGAGATAGGCATTGGTGAAGATGATAACGGGCAACTTCTTGAGCTTGTCGTCTGCGCGGATAAACTTGACGACTTCAATGCCGTTGACCTGTGGCAGCATCAGGTCCAAAAGGACGGCATCCGGCTTCGATTTTTTTAACAGGTCGATGGCGACCTGACCGTCGCCAGCCAGCGTGACGTCAAAACCGTCCACCACGAACCTCTTCTGATAGAGGTCCGCGATGATGGGGTCATCTTCGACGATTAAAATGCTGAATTGGTCACTCATCCAAAAAACGGCTGCGGATTTTGTTGGTCGATGCGCCGCGTCATCCAGCGGCCTGTTGTTGCAATAAATGAACCTTCGAGGGAATCTTCACGGTCACTGTTGTGCCCTTGCCCTCTTCGCTGGCGATGGATAGCTTGCCCCCATGGATTTCTACCAGGGTCTTGGCAATCGTCAGGCCGAGTCCAGATCCCTGCTGCTCGTGCATCCGTCGATCAAATTGCTGGTAGGCATCCGTATTTTTAATGTACTCGGCCTTCATGCCGCGCCCGAGGTCGCTCACATGCAGGAATAAGTAATTGCCTTTCTCCTCATTGGCAATTCGCACTGATTTACCAGCCTCGGAAAACTTGAACGCATTGCTGACGAGCTCTTCCGTAATCTTGGTCAGTAAGTCATCGGAGATCTCGGCGCGAATGGGATGCAGGTCCTCCTGCAAATCAGCCTCGCGGTGTACTGCTTCGGCGTGGGACCGTGCGGCGATGGCCAGTACTTCCTGCGAATTGTCCGTCACCTTTGCGCGCATCGCGGCGATTTCATTCTCGTCCGCACGAATCATTTCCAGTTGCGCGAAGATGAGAAAATTCTGAATGAGCTTCTGTAGTCGGAGGCCGGAGTCGAGTATGCTTTTGCCCATTTCCTTCAACTCATCAACCGAGAGACTGTCCGCGCAGGAGTAGATAATCTCGCCGAAACCGAGAATGCCGACCAACGGTGTGTTGAGTTCGTGGGGCAGCATCAGGCTGATATTTGCCTTCAACGCGGTCAGTTTCTTCTCCGCCGCCGATTGGACGACCTCCTGCTTTTTCAGTCGTGCGTTGATGGCATTGAGTAGATCGGGCATTGCGAACGGCTTGGAGAGGAAATCGTCCGCGCCCAGTTCCATGCCCTTGCGCATGCTTGAATCCTGCTCGCCGGTCATCAGGATGAGTGGAATCGCGGCGGTCACCGGATCCTTGCGCAATGCAGTAAGCGCCTCGAAGCCGTCGGAACCGGGCATGTTGATGTCACTGATGATCAGGTCCGGCAACTGCGCTCGGGCCACTTCGAGAGCCGTCGCCCCATTGTCGGCCTCAAGAGACTCGAAGCCTTTCAATTTGAGCACCATTGCGATGGTTTGCCGAAGCTGCTCATCATCATCGACGATTAGTATTTTTGCCATGCGGATAGGGTGTTCTGCCGTCCGTGGGTGTAATCCCCCCGGACGTCTGCGACGCGGGCTATATTTGTTGCACCGCGCGCATCTTTCAAATGCAAATTACTCAGAGAAAATCCGGAATAGCCCTTCGTTGTCAGAAAAACGCTTAAAATTTCATTCAATCGACCGATTAATCGCCTGCGGTCGGGCAGATGACCTGACCATGGTCGGCGCTTGACCAATCGGAAATATTATCCTGATCCCATCAAACTAATGAACCGTATTTGCCGTTCGGCCTCTCACAGCTACTGTTGCAGAGTCTTTTAACCAGATTATCGATGAAATCTCATCAACCCCATCGTGGATCCATGGCCGCGCCGACGAACCGATTTGAATCGGTTTCATCAGAGCGTGACGAGGACTATGACGACCGCGAGGAGCCGTTGCCGCGCACCGAGTTCATCCCGGATGATTCGCAATCAATTATCGCCACCAATGACAGTCCGGATCTCGGTTTCCGCGCGAGCCTGAACCCATATCGGGGCTGCGAGCATGGTTGTGTGTATTGCTACGCGCGGCCGACGCACGAGTACCTTGGGTTTTCGCAGGGGCTGGACTTCGAGACGAAAATCATGGTCAAGCACCGTGCTCCCGAATTGCTGCGCAAGGAACTTTCCGCCCGAAAATGGGAACCGCAGACCATCGCGATGAGCGGGGTGACCGATCCTTACCAACCGATTGAACGTAAATTGCGGCTGACCCGGCGGTGCCTTGAGGTATTGGCTGAATTCCGCAACCCGGTCGGCATCGTCACGAAGAACTCGTTAGTGACACGGGACCTCGATCTGCTGGCGGAACTGGCGCGGCATAAGGCAGTCGTCGTATTTATTTCCCTCACGACTCTGGATGCGAAGTTGCGAGCCGTGATGGAGCCACGAACCTCGCCTCCTGCGGCCCGGCTGCGTGCGATGGAGAAACTGGCGGCAGCCGGGATACCAGTGGGTGTGATGACCGCGCCCGTTATCCCAGCCATCAACGACCACGAGTTGCCGAAACTGCTGGCCATGGCGTCCGAGGCCGGGGCTCGACATGCCGGTTACGTTGTGTTGCGTCTGCCCTATGCCAACAAGGCCTTGTTTGAAGCGTGGCTCGAGGAACACTTCCCGCAACGGAAGGAGAAAGTTCTCAATCAGTTACGTTCCTTGCGCGATGGTGAGTTGAACGACTCCCAATTCGGCCGTCGCATGAGCGGGCAGGGCCCATTTGCCGGTCGGATTGCCAGATTGTTTGAAGTGTCCTGTCGAAAATCCGGCCTGAACCAGGAGTCGCTTGCGCTTTCAACTGCGGCTTTCAAGCGGGTGGCCCTGAACCAGCCGGAATTGTTTTGACGGGCAGGGTTGGTTCGTCTTCCTTGACAATGAGG
>CALBIE010000405.1 GCA_937893495.1 uncultured Verrucomicrobiales bacterium
ATCGGCGTCGTCGTCGGTTCGGTTCCGGGCCTGACCGGCGCGATGGTGATTTCGCTGACCGTACCGCTGACTTTTGGAATGGAGGCGAACCGTGCGCTGACGTTGCTCGTGGCAATGTATGTCGGTTCCGTGAGTGGCGGATTGATTACGGCGACGCTCCTGCGCATTCCGGGAACACCCGCTTCCATCATGACGACGCTGGATGGTTTCCCGATGGCCAAAGGAGGACGGCCCGGACGGGCATTGGGGTTGGGTATTTTTGCGTCGCTGGTGGGCGGTCTGTTTTCGTGGGTGGTGCTGATTCTGTTGGCGAAGCCCTTGGCCAGATGGTCCACGAAGATGGGGTCGGCCGATATGTTTTCGCTGGTGGTACTCGCGCTGGTTTTGATTGCCGTGCTGAGCCGTGATTCGATGTTGCGAGGCTTCCTGGCGGGAGCCCTCGGAATCCTCGCTGCCATTCCCGGTCTGCATCCGGCGACGGGACAACCGCGACTGATGTTTGGCCTTCCCGAAATGGCCGATGGATTCAAGCTGTTGCCGGTCCTGCTGGGGCTGTTTGCCATCAATCAGGTGTTGCGCGATGTGCTTGAGTTGGAGACGGAGTCGGAGCGGGTCGAGACCAGGGGAGATCGCCTGCTGCTGACCATGCGGGAGTGGAAGGGACAGTTGAAAAATCTGATTCGCAGCTCGGGAATCGGATCGTTTGTCGGGATACTTCCGGGCGTGGGTGCCAACGTCGGTTCGATGCTCGCCTACGCCGCGGCCAAGGGAATGTCGAAAACGCCCGGGGAGTTCGGCAAAGGCTGCGACGACGGTATTGTCGCCAGTGAAGCCGCGAACAATGCGACGGTGGGGGGCGCGTTGGTACCGCTGATTGCTCTCGGGATTCCGGGAAGCGTCATCGATGCGGTGTTGCTGGGTGCGCTGGTGATTCACGGATTGCAGCCCGGTCCGCTGCTGTTTGCCAACAATCCGGACGTGGTTGCGACGATTACCAATACGTATCTCGTGGCTAACTTCGTCATGTTCCTCTTCATGCTCGTCGCCGCGCGAGTGATTTCAAATGTATCGCGAGTGCCAAAAGGGTTCCTCGTTCCGGTTATTTTGACATTCTTTGTCGTTGGGTCGTACGCGCTGGGAAACCGGATGTTTGATGTCTGGGTGATGATCGTGTTCGGATTGATCGGCTTTGGCCTGGAGCGATTCCGCATTCCGCTCGCGCCGTTTGTAATTGGATTTGTCCTCGCTCCAATGGCTGAGGAAAACCTGTGCGCGGCCTTGATGTTGTCGGACGGTAGTTGGCTGCCGTTCGTGACCCGCCCGATTTCGCTGGTGCTGCTGCTGATATCGGCGGCGATGCTATTCCGGGCACTCAGGCGGAGAGTCGAATAGTTTACAGAGCACAGAGCACAGAGCACAGAGCACAGTAGATTCCAAGTAAAGTGACCACTTCTTTTTGTCCCCGAACTGTGAACTGTGTGGGCGCGGCTTTGAGGCCGCAGAAATGTCCAAACGTCTATCAGGTGTCTGGATTTCCGGAATCGATTCTCTCTGGCCACGTCTCTGCGGCATGAATGCCGCGTTCCGGTCCCAAAATTATTCGTGTGCATTCGTGTGCATTCGTGGTTTGAATCTTCCGGCATGTCGCAACGCCCTAATATACTTTGGTACTGCACGGATCAGCAGCGGTTTGACACGATTCGCGCGTTGGGAAACCAACACGTGGTGACACCGACGCTCGACCGATTGGTCGCGGATGGCGTGGCGTTCACGACCGCGTATTGCCAAAGCCCGATTTGCACGCCGAGTCGATCGAGCTTTATGACAGGCCAGTATCCCAGTCGAGTGCACAACACGCGCAATGGCAATGACACGTTTCCGGCGGATGCGCCCCCGTTGATTTCCAAGCTGCTGGCCGACGCGGGTTATGATTGCGGGATGGTGGGCAAATTTCATCTGCAGAGTTCGGGTAAGCGGACAGAACCGCGTCTAGACGATGGATATCGTTTTTGGAAATTCAGCCATGCGCCCAGGGATGATTGGGCGGAGGGGCATGATTATGCGAAATGGGTGCATGCGAAGGGCGGTGACCTTGAGTCAATGCGGAATTCCGATGACCGTGTTCCGGCGGAATTTCACCAAACCACCTGGGCCAGCGAACGCTCCATCGAGTTCATCAAACAGGATCGCAGTGGTCCGTGGATGCTGACCGTCAACCCCTACGATCCGCATCCGCCATTCATTCCGCCGAAGGAGTATGCCGATCGGTTTAAGCCGGAAGAGATGCCGGGGCCGTATTTTCGGGCGACTGATTTGGAACAGCAGGCGAAGTTCAAGGAAATTGATTTTCAGGATGAAGTCCGCCCACCGGAGGAACACGAGGCGAAACAAAAACAGGCATTGTATTATGCGATGATCGCACTGATCGACGATCAGTTTGCGCGCCTGCTGCAATGCCTGGAAGAAACGGGACAGGCAGAAGGCACCCTGGTCATCTTCACCAGCGACCATGGAGAGACCCTGGGCGACCACGGTTTGATGTACAAGGGTTGTCGCTTTTATGAGGGATTGGTGCGGGTGCCACTCATCTTTCGTTGGCCCGGGCGAATCAAGGCCGGATTGCGCAGCGATGCGTTGGTCGAATTGCTCGACATGAGCGCGACCATTCTGGATGTCGCGGGCGTTCCGATTCCGGACTATTTTCAGGGGCGTTCATTGCTGCCGATTCTGACCGGTGGCGCGTCGCCGGATCATTTTCGCGATTCGGTTCGGTGCGAATACTTTGATTCGCTCGATACTTTCTTCACCGGGGGATATGGCGCCTTTGCCACGATGTATCGCCGCGGGCATTACAAGCTGACGATATACCACGGCAAAAAGCTCGGGGAACTTTACGATCTGGCAACGGACCCCTGGGAGTTTTCCAACCTTTGGGATGAGCCGGACTTTCAGCAGTTGAAGCACGAACTGATCTACGAGAGTTTTGATAATCACGTTCTGCTGACGACGGATGTCGGATCCAAACGGATTGCGCCGATGTGACAAGTGGATGGTTCTTATTATGCCCCGGCATTTCCATAGTCCTGCTCAAATCGTTGGCGCGCTATTTGTGATTCTGGCGAACGGGTGCGGACCGAAGCCAGAGCCGAAGGCGGATCCGACGCCTGCGGTCGCGATTCAGGAATCATCCGCGCAACCGACTACGAATGCGCCGCCGACACCCGAAGCCGGGGTGGAAGCGATTCGACGAAGCCGAGATGAACTCGACGCGTCGCTGTGGAAAGACGAGGAACTCGCGCAGAAGTATGAACAGACATTTGTGAATCTCTGGGATCGACTCCGTGGAATCACAAACAAATTGGCGGTCCTGAAGGCGTTTCCGTTCACGTCCCTGACACTCGGTTCACCGGCCGCGAAGGAGATGTATCCCCATGGCATCCGCATGACCACGTTTGGCAAAGCGATAAAGGCATATTCGCCGGCGGAGTTTGGAGCATTGCTGGATCAATTTGCCGTTGCCGGATTCTCGCTGGAACAGACGGAGTGGCATCATCAACAGTTTTTACCCATGGCGGAAGGCGGTGTTCGTTCGGTGTTCTCCGCCAAACTTCATGTCCGCAATGCGAAGTCAGGCACGCGATATATCCTGAATGCGAAGCTTGAGATCAAATGGCTGAAAGAGCCGGATGTTCTGGGATTATTTGTTCCGGATGAAATCACTGTCGGGGAATTGTCCATGTGGGAACGGTCGGGTCCAGATGCCTTTCGCCAAATCGGTTTGCAACGCGCGACCACGGTTTCACCCATGACGGTCATTGCGCGCGACCTGACGGGCGACGGTCGGTCGGAGATTCTTTTGCCCACGGAGAACCGCGCCTATTCGCTCGACACAAACGGAGTGTGGCGGCCGTTTCTGTTCATCAAGCATTACGTGCTCGAAGATGTGGATACGGATTTGCGCTGGGTCAGGTCGGTGGTGGCTGATTTTTCAGGAGATGGCAAAGCGGACCTGGTGATGGCCATACCGAACAACGGCGTGTATTTTTACGAGGCGGATGAGCGGGGATTTTTTACGAAGCCTTACCGGAAGGTGTTTGGCGACGCGGAGACGATTGTGAAGCCCTCAGTGCTTTCCGTGGGCGACGTCAATCGCGATGGACGGTTGGATCTCTGGCTCGGGCAATATCTGCCGGCCTACATCGAAGGGAAAATGCCGTCGCCTTTCTATGATGCGAACGACGGGCCGCCATCGTATCTGCTGATCAATGACGGGAACGCCAGTTTTCACGATGGAACGGTGGAGGCGGGTCTTGGTAAAAAACGAAATCGACGCGTGTTCAGCGGCTCGTTTCTCGACTGGGATGAAGATGGCGATCTCGACCTGATCACGGTCAGTGACTTTTCGGGTGTGGATGTGTTTCGCAACGATGGCATTGGAAAGTTCGCCGACGTGACGGATCAGGCGGTCGATGATCGCGCAAACTTCGGCATGGCCCACGCCGTCGGGGATTTCAACCGCGACGGGCGTCTGGATTTGTTTGTGACCGGCATGGCATCGACCACGGCGCGGCGATTGGAGGCGCTGGGATTGACACGACCGGAATTTCCGGAGTATCGGGTGATGCGAAACCGCATGGCGTACGGGAATCGCCTCTACTTCAATGACGGCAAAGGCGGAATGAAGCAGCCGGGTTTTGGCGATTCCGTCGCGCGGTCGGGCTGGTCATGGGGCACGGCGGCGTTTGATTTCGGCAATGACGGATGGCTGGATATCTACGTTGGCAACGGGCACGTCAGCGGAAAATCGAGCAAGGATTATTGCACACGTTATTGGCGACACGATATTTACATGGAGAGCCGAGTGGCTAATCCGGTGTTCGAAAAACTCTTCAAGCAGGAGTTGGGACAACTGGGTGAGATTTCCTGGAACGGGTTTGAGAAAAACGTCCTGTTTCTGAATGTCGATGGGACGAATTTCATCAACGCCGCGTATTTGTTCGACCTCGCAATGGACTATGATTCAAGGGCGGTGCTGACCGATGACTTTGATTTGGATGGCCGCCTTGATGTCGTGGTGGTGAAACAGGATTTTTTCGTCAGTCCGCCGTTTGGCTATGATGTGAATGTCTATCGTAACGAATGGACGAATGGAAATCACTGGGTGGGAGTCGTGCTGCGCGATGGCAAAAGCGTGTCGTCCTTCGGCGCGCGAGTGCGGGTGACGGCGGGAAATTCGACGATGGCGGCCAGCGTGGTGACGGGCGATTCGCTGTGGGTTCAACATGCGCCGTTGAAACACTTTGGACTCGGGGCGGGAAAGCGCGTGGAAAAAATCGTGATATCCTGGCCTGATGGGACGAAGACGACCCTGGAGAATCCGGGCATTGACCAATATCACACGGTGTCGCCGCTGGAGCCGGAGAAATAGTGGGTTCGAACAGGCCGTTTGCCAATGTAGCCGAGGTGACGAGGTTTCTCTATCAATCGGGTGAAGCAGCGGCGCGCGGCGTTTACACCGCAGAGGAGTCCGCGTGCAACCACGGTCACCAATATTCGGTCCGATTCTCTGCTTCGACGTCTCTGCGGACTGAAGTCCGCGCGCCAGTGGCGTGGTTCCGTCCGAATGCACCCGATGCTCATTTATCTTTCCGAAGAAGACCATGATCAGAGCCTCGTCACCTCGGCTGCTACGAGTTGTTTTGTTTTCGGGTTGAAGCAATCGTTCACCCACGGATACGCTCGGGCGCTCGACAGAAGCGGAATCGGCGGTTTCCGGTCCGATTCGTCCCAAACGCCGTCCAGCGGGCACAAGCCCTCGGGTGGCCATTGGGGCACAATCTCAGCAGGAATTGATCTTATGTCAGAACGTAAAAACGTAACTCTCGGGCTATCGCCAAGTTTTGGATTTGGCGACCGCATTGGCTCGGCCACACCCGGCCATGTGGAAGCAATGAAACAAGCAGGGCGGGGCATCGAGCCGATTTTCCCGCAACAATCGATTCGCGAAATGACGCGGACGCAGCGCACACCGCAACAGGTGCAGGATGACGCATGGGACGGCGTTGAAAAGGCCGGGTGGACCGGGAAGGTGGGCGCCGATGCGGATCATTTAAAGACCAATGCCGACGTGGATTGTACGGCGGCGGTGGGATTTACGTTTTTCACGATTGATCCATCCGACAGCGTGGATGAGAAATCGGACAGTTACGACGAGGCGATGTTGCGGGAGAAGTTCGCCGCGGTTCGCGAACAGGTCGGGTGGTATGATGGTTATCTCGGCAAATCGGTGAATCTGCCCACCGGCGCGAAGGTCGAACTCAGCGAGGAGGCCTGCATGCGTTGCGCGGTGAAATATGGCGTGGCGTTGAACAAGGGGATTGAACTGGCAGATTACATCAAGCAGGTGAACGAGCAGGCCGGGCAGGATTACGAAATTGAGTTGAGCGTGGATGAGACGGATCAGCCCACCACGCTGGCCGAGCATTACATCATCGCCGACCAATGTCTGAAGCGGGGCATGAAGCTGGTGAGCCTGGCTCCGCGATTCATCGGTGAAATGGAAAAAGGCGTGGACTATATCGGCGATGTCGATGCCCTGGAGATTTCATTGCGGGAGCATGCGGCAATTGCGGAACTGCTCGGGCCATACAAATTGAGTCTTCATTCGGGCTCGGACAAAGTGTCGATGTACACCGCGTTTGCGCGAGCGACAAAAGGTCGTTTTCATGTCAAGACAGCGGGCACCAGCTATCTGGAGGCATTGCGGGTGGTGGCCCGACACGATGAGTCGCTGTTCCGCCGCATCATCGATTTCGGTCGCGAACGTTACAATACCGACAAGGCGACCTATCACGTGCATGCCACAGTCGAAGGAACGCCAGCGCCGGCCGAGATCTCCGATGCGCGACAGTTGGAGAGTGAGTACCTCGAACTCTGGGATGATGTTCCGGAAGGCAAAGGTTTCACCAAAGCCGGTCGGCAAATCCTGCATTGCACCTTTGGGTCAACACTGACGCATCCGGAATTTGGTCCAGCAGTCAAGGGGTGCCTGGAAGCGCATCCGGATACCTACACGGAAGTGCTGGCTGATCACTTTGCCCGGCACCTGCGAGCGTTGACGGCGGGGATGTAAGGGCGGAGCGCGGCTCTCCAGAGCCGCAGCAATCCACTTCGCGTAATGGCCTCTTCGGTCCAGTGACCCCGCGCCGATTCCGGGTTGCCTGACTTTCTCGCGCAATCCATGCCGGGTCACTCTTCCAGGTCGGTTGTCCTTTGCACGTTGCACGATGCTGCGACTCGGGAGAGTCGCGCTCCGGGCTTCACCTGAATGCGCCCGCGGGAAGGCGGTGCCCGATGAGTGAGTTGCAATCGATTGGGACCCGATCAATTGCTGTTTTGCAGGGTTATTTGACTTGGCATCGCGGCTGTGGTCTGTCACACAATCACCTGATTCACGGAGCACGAAGCGACAAGTTCAACTTCAACCCATAGGAACAAAGATATGAGCTGGTATTACGCGGAAGGTCAGGAGCAGAAGGGACCGGTCGATGAGGCCGAACTGAAAAATCTGGCGTCGCAGGGTGTTGTGACCAATGAAACGCTGGTCTGGAAGGAGGGCATGGCCAATTGGACGCCGTATGCCGGTGCGATGGCTGGAGACGGCGGTGCGGTGGCCACGGCGGGAGGTGGTATTGTCTGCGCTGAATGTGGTAACCAATTCACTCTCGATCAGGTCGTGCGTTTCGGTGAGGCGTATGTCTGTGCTGGTTGCAAACCGACCTTTGTGCAACGGATGCAGGAGGGCGGCATGGTTGCCGGCGCAATGGATTACGCCGGGTTCTGGATTCGCTTCGGCGCCAAGTTTGTGGATGGATTGATTCTGTTCGTCGTCAACATGGCCGCGACGATGGTCAGTGGAATGGCGGCTCGCGGTGGCTCACAAGAGGAAATGATGGCGGCGCAATTAGGCATCGTTGCCGCGCAAATCTGCATCAATGTATTCTATACGACGTTCTTCGTTGGCAAGTTCGGTGCCACGCCAGGCAAGATGGCTTGCAAGCTCAAGGTCGTTCGTGCCGACGGGAGTAAATTGACTTATGGTCGGGCATTCGGGCGAGCGTGGGCTGAATTTCTATCCGGGATTATCTGCTACATCGGTTACCTGATGGCGGCTTTCGACAAGGAAGAGCACAAGGCGCTGCACGACCGGGTCTGTGACACGCGCGTCATTCGGGCGAACTGATTCCTCGCTAATGAGCACCGCCACGGTCAGTTGCACCCGGTGCAAGGCCACGTTGCTTGGCGATGTGTTTAATCACGGTGAATTGCGGCCGTGTCCGAACTGCCGTAATCCGATTCAGGTGGACGTGTTTCCGTCGTTCTTCCGCCCGCCCGACATCGGATCGAGTGGTGAGAAAGTCCTGTTCGAGGGCGAAGCCAGTTGCTTTTACCACACGGAGAAGAAAGCGGTTGTTCCATGCGATGGTTGCGGGCGATTCCTCTGCGCTTTGTGCGATATTGAGTTGAATGACCAGCATCTGTGTCCGGCCTGTCTGGAGAGCGGCAAGAAAAAGGGGAAGCTGAAGAATCTGGAGAACAAGCGGGTGCTTTATGACCGCATGGCGTTGCTGGCGGCGACGATTCCGCTCATCCTCGTCTGGCCGTCGCTGATCGCGGCGCCGGCGGCGCTCTATGTTTCGTTCCGTTATTGGAAGGAACCATGCAGTCTCGTGCGCCCTTCGAAATGGCGATTCGTCCTGGCCTCGGTGCTGGCGCTTTTGCAGATCATGGGATGGACCGTGTTCTTCGTTGCGATTTCGACGCGTTGAAATGAGAGTTGAACCCGATTTTCGAAGTTGGGGAGCACACCCGCCTCGGGTGTGGCTGGCCGCGCCTCGCGGCCAGCGTGGGCCCATTCGGGCAGAGCCCCCGGAGCGCGGTGTTTACGCGGCAGAAACGTCCGCCTGCAACCATGGTCACGGGCATTCGGAAGATTTCCGCACCCCAACGCCTCGGCGGACTAAAGTCCGCGCTCCCGTGGCGGGGCGTCGCCCGAATGCACCCGGCCAGCGTCCGGCGCGTGGAATTCTCATGAAAGTTCGGATCATTTCGGAGCGACCGGGTTTTCCGCGAGGGTGCGGAAAACGGTACCCGAGGCGGGCGCGCTCCCCGTTCCATTCCGGAGCGCGGCCTTCAGGCCGCAGAAACGGGATGGCACCGCAAGCGTCCGCGATAATACGAAACCCTTCTCGTGAACCGGGACGCCCGCTCACCCCATCCCTCTCCTCCGATGGGGGAGAGGGTGCCCGATGGGCGGCCTGTGGGCACATCCATCGCTTGATGACCAATCATGGCTGAGAAAGAATACCAACGACTGCCTGGCCGGGGTTTTCGCCGTGAGGGAAATTTCGTTGCCGCCTATTATCAGCGCTCGTCGCTCTGGTTGGGCAAGGACCATGTGTTGGTCGTGGACGAGAGTTGGACCGAGCAGACGTTCAGGCGATTCTTTTTCAAAGACGTGCAAACCTTGACGGTCTGCAAAAGCGGGGTCTTCGCCTTCTGGATCAGGTTCAATCTTGTGGTCGCGGCGTTGTTCGGTGGCGGGATGTTGTTGACGGACAATGACATTGCTCAGGGTTTTCTCGTCGCGGTCGTCGGCTTTTTCGTTTTGTGCCTCCTGATCCACCTTTTCAAGGGACCGACTTGCACCGTACATGTGAGAACGGCTGTGCAGGCAATTGAATTACCGTCTTTGTCGCGTATGCGCGCGGCACGC
>CALBIE010000406.1 GCA_937893495.1 uncultured Verrucomicrobiales bacterium
TGTCGGCTTTACGAATGCCGTAGCAAGCGCCGTGCGTTGATTGCTTGATTGCCTACCAATCTCCGGGGCACGGATCTGGATCACTTCACAATCCGCCGCACCTCGAATTTCCAGACTCCGATCAAACAACCAACCGTTAGCCGTCCTTCAGCGTGTTGGTTGCACTTCCTTCTCCCACTGAACCAACCGTCCCTTCAAACGCTGCGCGAGATTCGTGCGGGTGTTCATTAAATTTTGCTCTTCCGCCGGATCGTTCGACAAATCGAATAACCATTCCTCCGCTTTGCCGTCTTCGATTCTGTAAACGTATTTTATTGTGCCAGCCAGTATCGCGCGCCAGGTCCGGTCACCGCGACGGGCACGCCAGAAAAACGTCCGGCCGAAATCCTGATTCTCCCGCTCCACATGATTGAGAATATCCATCCCATCAGCTTCCTGTCCCGCTTCCGGTTTCGCCCCGCCAATACGGAGAAACGAAGCCGTCAAGTCGATCAGTGTTGCTGATTGATCGGATACCATTCCTCCCTTGAGGTGACCCGGCCATCGGGCGATCACGGGTATCCGCAACCCGCCTTCCAGCAGTCCGCCCTTCCAGCCGCTGAACGGTAAATTTCGCCCCGGTTTCATCGCCCCGTGATCGCTGGCAAACACCACCACCGTAGTCTCCCGCACACCGGCGTCATCGATCGCCTTCAGAATTCGCCCGACGGAACGATCCATGTCTTCGAGCATCTCGACGTATTTTGCGCGCGTGCCGACCATGAACTGATCTTCGGGGTGCATTTTTCCAGTGTCATCCTTTGGTCCTTGAAACGGAAAATGCGGCGTGCTGAACGGCACATACAGGAAAAAAGGCTGGTTTTTACGACGCCGAATGAAGTCGGTCGCGTCATCGGTTATCAAGCGCGTCATATAACCCTTGCGCCGAATCGGTTGCCGGCCTTTCAGGAAAACATGTAAGGGCGAGAGTTCAGTGTGGGTAAAGTAATCGACGTTTCCACCGAGAAACCCGGTGAATTCTTCGAACCCCTGCTCCAGTGGATGGAATTTCTTTTCATAGCCCAGGTGCCATTTTCCGAAGACGCCATTCTTGTAGCCAGCCTGATTCAACGCGGGCGCAAGCACTGCGTTGCTGACCGGTAAACCAAGATCATTTTTCTTCGCAAGCCGAATTGCCTCGTCATAGCGTCCGACATTTCCCGTACCAATCGCACATTCCATCCCGCCCACGCGCTGAGGATACCGCCCGGTCAGAAACGCAGTGCGCGCCGGTGTGCATTCAGCGCCATTCGAATAGAAACGAGTGAATCGCACGCCCTCCCCGGCCAGTCGGTCAATATTTGGCGTGCGGGCATCCGGCGCGCCATAACACGCCAGATCGCCATAACCCATGTCATCCACGAACAGGAACACGATGTTCGGGGCCTGCGCGGCCGAGCCATGAACCAGGGCGCCGAACAGAAACGCGACAGCGGCCAGCTTAACGGGGAATTTCATAACTGATAGATTCCAAGCAAAACCGAAAGTGTCAACTGAGCAATGGCGGTTGCAGCCGACAAAACAGAAACAACAACCAGCCGCTGGAAATATCACTGTAGCCCATGCGCATCCGCGCACAACCGGAGCGCGCCATTCATGCCGCCGAGACGTGATTGGAGTGAAACGATTCCGCAAGTCCGCCAGCCAATTGGCGAATGGACATTTCTGCGGCCTCAAGGCCGCGCTCCCGGCGCTCCCTCCGAATGTGCCCCGATTGTCGCCTTTCAGTCATTCCGCCTCGATCAATTGGCCAGATCGGACCTACAGGTCGAGCACGCGATCCATTCGCTCGGCGATGTCCTTCAATCGTTCGCGGCCGCCGCCTTTCACTTCCGCGGTCGCCCATCCTCGATAGCCCAGGATTTTCAATTCCTTTCGAACCGCTGCCCAGTTGATCGTTCCCTCGCCCAGCTTGGATCCGAATCCCTGCCGCAACCCTTCGCTGGCATGCTTCTTTTCGTCCCATTCCTTGATGTCGAGCTTGCCGATACGCTTGCCCAATACCTGAATCCAATGCTCAGGCACTCCCCAGCGAACATTGTTGCCAACGTCGAAATACGATCCCACCCACGGGCAATCGATCTCATCGAGATATCTCTGTGTATCGAGCGCGCTGATGAGAAAACCCGCCCAGACATTCTCGACCAGTATTTTGACGCCGTGCTTTTCCGCCGCTGGAATCCCGGCGCGAATCACCTGCTGCGTACTCTTCCAACTGTCCCAGAACGGTTTCTTCCGGTCGTAGCCAGCCACCACCAGCACGCTGTCACCGCCATAATATTTCGCCAATTCCACCGCGCGGGTGATGTCGGGATCATTACTGTTGATGATGCCATGCACCGGCAATCCCGTTCGTTCAATGGCCTTCAGCACTTCCTTCCGATCCGCCTTGTCACGCGTGCGAATCTCCGTGCCGTCAAAGCCCAGGTCCTTGAGCAATTTGAATTTGTCCATCACCGAAAGATTCTCGGTTACCATGTGGTATTTGACGGCCTTCTTGATCTTTCCGGTGAATTCGCCGGCCGGCGACGGACGAGGCGAGTTCAGGGCGGCAACACCCGCCAGGGCGACTGTTCGCGAAACAAAGGTGCGGCGTTTAATGGGATTGTTCATACCGGATCCTATCGCTCGTCTCAGCCGGAAGAAAGTCCTGAATATCCCGGCCCCCAAAGACCGAAGTTTTTCGGCAGTGGAACAGAAACTTTTCTCATCCGGATTCGAGATCGGCACGAAAATACTCCGATTGTGAACAGCCCTTCCTTGAATTCCTTCCGACGCTTCCTAAACTCCGCGCGCGCATGGCGAATCTGGATACGCTCAACCCCGAACAACGAGAGGCAGTCGTCACCACGAAGGGGCCCGTCCTGATTCTCGCCGGTGCCGGCACGGGCAAGACCCGGGTCATCACGTTTCGGATCGCCCACCTGATTCGCAAGGGCGTTTCACCCGAGAATATTCTGGCCGTGACCTTCACCAACAAGGCCGCACGCGAAATGCAGGCCCGTGTCCGCAAATTGCTGCCAAAGGAGAAAAACGCGGACGGCAAAATTCCGCGCCCGACCATCTGCACCTTTCATTCCCTTTGCGTTCGCATTCTCCGACGCCACATCGAGAAGCTCGGCTATAAGAAAAATTTCGTCATATACGACGAAACCGAACAACTCGGCGCGGTCAAAAAGATTCTCAGTTCCGTTTCCAGCAAGGGGGAAAAAACGGACCCGCGCGCGATTCTCGGGCTCATCAGCCGCATCAAGAACAAGGGCTCGGACATCGATCTTGGCGACCAGAATCTCAACGCCATCGCGGAGCATGTGCTCAAGAAATACGATTCCGCCCTGCGCGCCTGCAACGCGGTGGATTTCGACGACCTGATTCTTCTCGCCCTCAAACTGTTTCGCGAACAGCCGGAAGCGCTCGACGCCTGCCGCAGCATCTACCGTTACGTGATGGTGGATGAATATCAGGACACCAACGGCGCCCAGTTTGAGCTCGTCAACTCGCTGACGAAGGAGCATCGCAATCTCTGCGTCGTCGGCGATGACGATCAAAGCATCTACGGCTGGCGGGGCGCGGAGATTGCCAACCTGCTCGATCTGGAAAAGCATTATCCCGAGGTCAAAGTTGTCACGCTGGAGCAGAACTATCGGTCCACCAATAACATTCTCAAAGCAGCCAATGCCGTTATTCGCAATAATCCCCGGCGACGCGGCAAAACGCTGTGGTCGGCCAAAGGCCAGGGCGAATTGATTCAGCTTCAGGCCTACCAGAGTGATGAGGAGGAGGCGCGCGACGTCATCGAACAGATCGAGTTCAACCGCATGGGCCGGCGCATTCCGTGGGAGGAACACGCCATCCTGTTTCGCACCAACCAGCAAAGCCGAGTTTTCGAACTGGAACTGCGACGCAACCAGATTCGCTACGTTCTGATCGGCGGGCAGAGCTTCTTCGACCGACGAGAGATCCGCGATTTTCTCGCCTACCTGAAGACGTTTGTGAATCCGCATGACGACATCAATCTGCTGCGGATTGCGAATACACCCGCGCGCGGTCTCAGTGACGTCACGATGGAGCGTCTGCTGGCCGCCAGCCATGAGCGAAATTGCTCAGTCTATGCAGCCATGCGCCACACCGACGTGCAGGGGCAATTCATGAATCGCACCCAGAACGCCATTCAGGCCTTCTTGTCATTCATTGATGGTTTTCGCGAAGAACTCAACGACGAGGGCACCGACTCGAATCCGGCCTGCCTCCAACAATGGGCGAACCGGGTCATGGCGGAAGCCGGCTACATCAGCGAGATTCGCCGCTCCGAGAAAAACGAGGAAACAGCGGAGAATCGGGTCCGCAACCTGACCGACTTGATCGCCAACCTGGACGGGGATGAAGCCAAAGGAACGGCTGCGGAGCGTCTGGAAAAGTTTCTCGAGGACATCACACTGGATCAGGACAAGCTGGAGCAAAAGGAACAGAACAGCGACGGCGTCACGTTAATTACGATCCATTCATGCAAGGGCCTCGAGTATCCGCACGTCTTCATCGTCGGCGCGGAGGATGGGCTGCTCCCTCATTCCCGATCGAAGGTGGAAGGGACGATGGATGAAGAGCGACGTCTGTTCTATGTGGCAATTACGCGTGCGCAGAAAGGACTCGTGATCAGTCATTGCGAAAGCCGGAGGAAGTATGGGGAAATGGCCCCCTGTCACCCTTCGCCCTTTCTCAAGGAGCTGCCGGAAGATCTGGTGGAAGATGCCGCGGCCAAGGGACGCGAACCGGTTCAGGCCGGCGACGGCAAAGACCTGTTCGCGGCAATGCGCGCGGCGTTGGAGTAGCCACCTTGCCTAACCATAAATAATGTAGCAGCCGACGTGAGGAGAATCTGACTTCCTCTCGACCAATTTGAAATGAGCCTCCTGACGTCGGCTGCTACGAGTTGCTACGCTTTTCAATGGCGCGAAACCTACACGCCGTTGTGATACACGTTCACTCGGGCTGGAGGAAAGTTGAACCAAACCACCTTGCTCCGCGATATCTCCAGTTCGGCCAGCGCCGGATGCGCCTGCGTCCGCAGGTCGTAGGTGAACTGAATCATCTGCCCATTTTCACCGAGCAACAATTTCACCTCATGCGCGATGCCCTCGACCACTTCCTTCGGCAATGAACGCAAGGGCAGGCTGGAAACGATATGGGTGACAGGCGTCTGCTTCAAATCACAATATTGTCCAAGTAACTCGGACAACCTGGCCGCGTCACCCAGCAGTACTTTCAGCCCCGGAAACCGTTTACGCGTCCACTCGACCATTTCGGCGCTGCAATCGACCGCGATGAGTTTCTCAGACGGAATACCCCGTTTCAAAAGCGCCTCAGTGATTACACCGGTGCCCGCGCCGAGTTCGACGACGAGGCCGGCGGGATTCGCCGGCACAAATTCCGCCATTTTTTTCGCCAACAGCGGGCTGCTGGGAATCACCGAGCCGACGGTCCTCTTGTTCGTCAGGAACGCACCGCCGAACAACGCGTACGAAACAATTGTCTTAATTGGCATGGGAAATCTGGATAACCGGGTTCAAATACAATCAACCAGTGGTTTCAAAAACTTGGCTACTAAAAACGTTTCACACAAGGTCGTCAAGTCACAGAAATTTGTCTTTTTCGTGGAAACTTGCCAAATCTGAACGTTTTCATTCATTAACGCTTCACGCCGGGAATGTCTCGTGGCTCAATCATGCCGTGAAACGCATTTCCCTCTACCTTATGTTCCTGCTGGCAATCAGTGATGGCAGCGGGGTAATCGCCGCTGCGAAGCGACCGCCCAACATCATCCTGATCGTTTCGGATGATCAGGGATACGCGGATTTCGGGGTCATCGGTGCCAATAATATCATTACGCCGAATCTCGATCGGCTTTGCCGGGAAGGCACTCGCTTGACGAATTTCTACGTGACGTGGCCGGCCTGCACCCCATCGCGCGGCAGCCTGCTGACCGGCCGCTATCCGCAGCGCAACGGCATTTACGACATGATTCGCAATGAGGCGCCGGACTACGGTTACAAATACAAACCAGCCGAATACGAAGTGACCTTTGAACGCATTGGCGGAATGGATGAGCGAGAGGTGCTTATTCCAAAGCTATTGAAATCCACCGGTTACCGCAGCGGCATTTTTGGCAAATGGGATCTGGGCTCGCTCCAGCGCTTCCTGCCACGAGCCCGCGGGTTCGATGACTTTTACGGGTTCGTGAACACCGGGATCGATTACTACACGCATGAACGCTACGGCGCGCCGAGCATGTATCGCAACGGTTCCCAGACCGAGGAAGACAAGGGCACCTATGCCACCTACCTGTTCGAGCGTGAAGCGATGCGGTTCCTGCACGAGAATTGGCAACGGCCCTTCTTTCTCTACGTTCCGTTCAACGCACCACATGGTTCGTCCTCCCTCGATCCAAAGATCCGCGGAACAATTCAGGCGCCGGAAAAATACGAAAAGATGTATCCACCGGTGGAAAACCTCTGGCGCAAGGGTTCGAAATATGGCGAAGAGGCCATGGTGCCGACGCCCGAAAAACGCACCCGTGATTATCGTGCCTCGGTTACCTGCATGGACGAGTCCATCGGGAAGATGCTCGCCTTCCTGGATGAAAAGAAAATTGCCAACGACACCATGGTAATCTTCTTTTCCGACAATGGTGGCGGCGGCGGATCGGACAATTCCCCCCTCAAAGGTGGCAAAAGCAAGATGTGGGAAGGCGGTATCCGAGTGTGCGCAGCCGTCCGTTGGCCGGGAAAGGTTCCCGCTGGCAAAGTGAATGACGAATTCCTTACCAGTCTGGAAATCCTGCCCACCGTCGCAGCGCTGACGGGGACGAAAATTTCCAGCGGATTGATTCTTGATGGGTTTGACATGCTGCCGATTCTTCAGGGAAAAACCAAATCGCCGCGCAAGGAAATGTTCTGGGAGCGGAAGGACCTGCGCGCCGCTCGCGTGGGCAACTGGAAATGGGTGGACACGCCGACCTACGGTGGATTGTTTGACCTGTCCAAGGACATCGGAGAGAAGAACGATTTATCGAAAAAGAATCCGAGAATACTCGCCATGGTCAAAGCCCGCTATGCCAACTGGAAAAAGGAAATGGCGCTGGCAGAACCAAGGGGACCGTTTCGGGATTATTAACCCAGAGTCCGCCTGCGAACGTCGCGAAATATCTCAGGCGGGAGTTGTCACAAGGAACACACAGCGTCACAAAACAATTCCGCGACAGGGATCCGGCACGATTCTTCGTTTTTGTGGCCGTCCCGTCCCGTTTCTCACCATCCGTGGGCAAATATCGATTACGCCTCTTTCCACGCCGCGCCATTCGGAAACTCAAATCGTTTCAACGACTCCGGCTTCATCGTAATGCTGTAGCCGGGCGCTTGAGGAGCTTGATAGCGGGCGTCTCGAATGACGCAGGGATCAAAAAAGTGTTCGTGCAAATGATCCACGTATTCCACGACCCGGCCTTCCATCGAACCGGAGACGGCAACGTAATCAAACATCGACAGATGCTGCACATACTCGCACAAGCCCACGCCGCCCGCATGCGGACAAACCGGCACGCCCGCTTTCGCTGCCAGTAACAGCACGGCGATGACTTCGTTGACCCCGCCCAGCCGACAGGCATCGATCTGACAGAACTGCATGGCACCGGCCTGCAGGAACTGTTTGAACATGATGCGATTGTGACAATGTTCGCCCGTAGCCACACCAATCGGGGCAACCGCCTTCGAAATCGCCGCATGCCCAAGCACATCATCCGGACTGGTCGGCTCTTCGATCCAGTGCGGATTGAACCGCGCCAATTCCTTCATCCATTCAATCGCCAGCGGGACATCCCAGACCTGGTTCGCATCCACCATCAGTTTTCGTTCCTCACCAATCTCTTCGCGAATAATCTGACACCGTCGAATATCGTCGGCGAGATCGCGCCCGACCTTGATCTTGATGTGGGAGTAGCCATCTTTCACCGCCTCACGACAGAGCCGCCGAATCTTTTCGTGCGAATACCCCAGCCAGCCCGCGGAGGTCGTGTAAGCGGGATAACCGGTCGCCAGCAACTTCGTTTCCCGTTCAGGCTTGCCTGCTTCCCTGCTCCGCAACATGTCCAACGCCTCGTCGCGCGCCAACGCATCACTGATATGACGGAAATCAACGCAATTCACCACTTGTTCAGGCGTGAGATCGGTCAGCAATTTCCAGAGCGGTTTGCCCTCCTTTTTCGAGTAAAGATCCCACAACGCGTTTACCACCGCCGCTGTGGCGAGGTGGATGACGCCCTTCTCCGGCCCCAACCACCGCAATTGACTGTCGCCGACAATTGACCGCCAGAACTTTCCCGGATGTTCCTCGAATTCCTCCAGCGATCGACCGCGAAGGAGTGGAGCCAGGGCGTTCACCGCCGCGACGCAGATCTCATTCCCGCGTCCAATCGTGAACGTCAAACCGTGTCCCTCCAATCCCGGTTCGCTGGTCCTGAGAATGACGTACGCCGCCGAGTAATCCGGATCCGGATTCATGGCGTCCGAACCATCCAGCGAGCGTGACGTCGGGAAGCGAATGTCCAGAGCTTCAACTATATCAATCGTGATTGCCATATTACCCGGGCATTGAGGAGAGAGTGAACACCCATGGACGGTGTTTGTGATGCACAAAAAAAGCACGGGAGCAACCCGCGCCGGATTCTAAATTACAAAGGGCCATTAATAACGGCGGTCATCCCGGCGGTTTCCACGGTCTCCGCGATCGCCACGCCCACCGCGATCCTCCCAACCACCGCCACCGCCACCGCCACGATTTCCCCGTTCTTCACGAGGACGCGCTTCGTTAACGGTCAAACTTCTTCCCTCAAACTCCTTCTGATTGAGCATCTCGATCGCCTTCTGGACATCGTCAGGCGTGCCCATATCGACAAAACCGAAACCACGTGGACGCCCGGTTTCGCGATCATTAACCAGGTTGACACTAATGACGCTCCCGGCCTGGGAAAAATGCTCGATCAACTGATCTTCCGTCACGGTGAAGGGGATATTACCGACATACAAACGATTGGACATAGCAACTGGCAGATTTAGACGACCGGCCCGGCACTGACGAACGTTCCCACCCTGGGTTTCAAACCGTCATTGCAGAAGACACGCACGAGATGACAATTTCCGAACACGAATGCAGTTGGGTCATTGAGTCGATTAGGAAGCACCTCTGAAAACCTGACAAGAAAAAATTTCAATCGATCTCATCGACCCGCAAACAGGCAACCTCCCGACCGTCTTTCATTACCGCCAAGGGCACTTCGTCTCCCCGGCAAACCGCTTCAGCATAAGAGCAACGGGGATGAAAAGGGCACCCGTCTGGCGGGTTCATCGGCGAGGGTGGATCGCCCTCAAGAATGATTCGTCGCCGCAGCTTTTCCCGCTCCGGATCCGGCACCGGCACGGCGCTGACCAACGCGCGGGTGTAAGGATGCATGGGTTTGTCAAAAATGTCGGCCGCCTTTCCAATCTCGACAATGCGACCGAGATACATCACCGCGATGCGATCCGAAATGTGTTTTACGACTGACAGATCATGGGAAATGAAAATCAACGTCAGCCCCATCTCGCGCGACAATTTCTCGAGCAGATTGATAATCTGGGCCTGGATGGAAACATCGAGCGCGGCGATGGCTTCGTCGCAGACCAGGAAGTCCGGTTTCACCGCGAGC
>CALBIE010000407.1 GCA_937893495.1 uncultured Verrucomicrobiales bacterium
ATCGTGGCAACTGAATCTTCCGTAGTGATAACGAAGGTGCTCCAGGCCGTGCGGGCAACTTACTACTTTCGCGCCTGACTTCGGCGTTGATCAAAGTAGAATAGAAAATTGCGCGAGAGTAACCAATGAAACAGGCACATACCTCACCGAACGATCCGGATGAAGAAATCGGGTTTATGAATATTGACGAGACGGATTTCGCGTCAATGAATCTGCCTGAGCGGATTCGGCATCTGGAGGTGGAAGGCTACGTGGTTTTTCCCCGCATCCTCGATGCGGATCGCCTCGGCCGGATCAAACAGGAATTGACTGATTCGGAAATGGGGCACACCAGCTACAGCGTGAATCAGACGCGGTCGGTGACCCAGCCGCAATGGCTCAGTCGGGCGGTGGCGGAACTGATTGGTTATCCGCCCATGATCGAGTTTCTCACTGAGTTGATGGGACCGGACATTGTCTTCACTCGCGGCTTTTTTCAGCGAACACTCCCGGGTTCCCCGGGCATTTCCCATCACACCGATGGGCAACCACACGGATCTGATTTGTTTGGCTACGAAGGGAGCTGTCCGCGGCTGCTGCGCGTGCTCTACTACCTCGATGAATTGACGCCGGAGCGCGCGCCATTCCGATTGATCCCGCGATCGCACCTTTCGTTTCACGCGCAGGCCAGCCCCTACGTCCGCTACAAATCGCATCCGGAAGAAATCACGTTGGTCGTGCCGGCCGGCTCCGCCGTGCTGGTTCCGGCCAATCTGCTGCATGGCAGTCATCCGAACAAGGACGCGCAACCGCGTGAGTTGATCCAACTGGGATACCGACCCGCCTGGGCGGGCCCGATTCAGCCCGTTGATGAATGGAATCCCGAATTCGTGGCCAACGCGCCCGAGATTGCCAAACCATTTCTCCAGAGCCTGAACACGAGCGACGCGGAATGGGTGCAGCCGCACAAACCGGCCGGCATGAAAACCGAGGCACCCGGCATCAACCCGAGCCGTTGGGGCGATCGGTAAAGAATTCGGACTTCGTGTTCTTTGTGTCTTTGTGGATAAGAAAATGAACGGCAAGGCATGGGCAATCCGGTTGATCAGTGCCAGACTGACGGGCGCTTGCAAACCACTCTGTTTTGATTAGATCTGACTGAAGGAAGGATGCAGGCGAGTTTCGCTTGTCGTGCGAAAATCAGGCATTACAATCATAATCCATGAACCCGCCAGTCTTATTCGCTTCCTCCACGGTTATCGGCATCGGCGTAGTCATTGCGGTGCTTGGTCTCGTGGTTTTTCTGGTCATCAACAATGCCAAATCGACGTTGGCTCTCAAACTCTCGACCGACAGTTTTTCCAGCGGAGAAAATGTGGAAGGCACCGTATCGATCGCTGCGGGCAAGGTTCTTCCTGCCGAACGTCTGGTGGTCACGCTGGTCGCGGTTTATGAGGAAACCCGGCGTCGACCGCGGAGTACCGCTGGCTACGACGAGAACGAAGAGCAATGGGATACAACCGCCACGGAGGTGTTCCGGCATGAGGAAGAACTGCCCATCGAATTGCCGTTGCCGAAAAAGTTCAAAGGCGACATTCCTTTTTCATTCCCGGCTCCCCTTGGTGGACAGGTGACGGTGCGAACGCCCTCTGGTGGCATCAAGCAAGGGGCGGAGATTCCAGTGGGGGAATTGCCCGGATCCGCCACGGCGAATCTGACGTGGGCGATCACAGCCAGTCTGGACGGTACGGACGTCGAACCACAATCGCAGTCGGTTGAGTTGGTGCTTGGTTGATTCCACTCTCAAACCTCCGACATTGCCGGAGGACTGGTAACGTTTGACGGGGACGTGAGTGCTTCCACGAGTCGGGATCGGCGATTTGGGCGCCCGAACCGGGACGCCGGGTCAGGGGACCCGACCTACAAGGTGTCGGCCTGGTGACCTCACCGGGCGCAATGCCGCGCATCGGGTTCATGCGCGGTGGTTTTCGAAGTTCGCGAGATCCTGCACCGACGATTCTTAAATCGTTCTCTTCCAAGAAAGTGGAGGAAAGGGTTTGGGAGAGAATGTTTTTGCAAAATGTCCAAGCGACGAACGCAAAAAAAGGGAGGAAAAAAAAGCCTCCCGAAAAACGTCCGCCACTTGGACAGGGGAAGAATCGTTCCAGACCATCCGTCTGGCAAGGCAACAAAGGGAACGGGAATCGTTTTCCCGCGGAATGAGATCCTTAGCCGGACTGGTCTTGAACTGCGTCAGGGCCTGCCTGGTTCAGTTTCGCTCGTTCAAAAGTCGTTTCAACTTGTTTGCTCGAATAATCTCCATTCGCTGAGCCGCCAGATTGATGGCCTTCTTACGCTGCAGCCCGGTCATTTTTTCGAGAGCTATTGTCGCGTTTCCAATCGACTGAAGGGCAAGCCGACCGCGTACTACTGCGTACCAAGCGTATGCTTCGATTAGGTTCTGATTATTTCCGAACCAATCAAAATACAATTGAGCCACGTAGTTTTGGGCACCGTCATGTCCGTTTTCGGCGAGGTCGATAAGCTTTGGCAAGTAATTCATACGCGTCGCCGTATCAGACAAGGATTCCAAGTCAGTGTAGGCAAGATAGAAAATTGCGTCAGGGTCCCCTTGTGCTGCCGCTCGTTTAATCAATTCGACTCCCTTTACGACCGTTTCAGGTCTTCTGTCGCGACAACGGTAAAAATCACCCAGACGATAAACGGCCGGTTTGAATCCCGCTTCCAGTGCCTTCAGAAAATAGGACTCGGCGACATTCATGCGGCCGAAAATCAAGTACTGATATTTCGCGTATCCGAAGGCAGCCTCTGGCAGGCCTTGAAGCGCCGCCTGTCGCAGCCAGGTTGTGTAATCGGGATCTTTTGAAGGAATACCGATTCCCAGTTCGACGAGTTCGTCCGTCCAGTCGCTGGTAGAGAGCGAATTCTTTCGGGCTTTTTCCCTGTAATCCCAAGACAAATCCAGATCGCGTCGAACACCTTCCCCATACGCGTGCAGGATGCTCATCCAATGTTGGCCGTTGGCGTTCTTACCATCGGCTGCCTGTTTGAACCATTTGGCCGCCTTTCCCAAATCGACTGGTGTTCCAATTCCCCAATAGCACATTTCACCGGCCAAGACTTGTGCGTCCACGTATCCCATTTTTGCACTACAGCTGATCAATTCAAATGCCTGTGGTAGATTTTGCCGGACACCTTTTCCCCAATAGTACATCCATCCGAGATGGTGAAAGGACGCTGGATTGTTTGTCATCGTACCGCTCAGGTACTGGTTGAACTTCTCGTCGTATGCATGTGTAGCGATATCACTATCAGAATTCTTAGAGGGCGGCAGATTAGACGCGATGAGGGCGACGGAAACCATTGCGACCACCCACCAGACCACCGAGATGCCAAACCACAAAAAAATGTTTCTGATTTGGGATTCCGCGTCTGGAACGATATTTGGCAACTGGCGCCAGAAGTCCGCTATTGATCGCCATAAACGAGATACCCAATCGTCCCGCTGCTTAAGGCACAAGCCGAACTTAGCAGACAAATACATTGCCCAAATAAAGGGCACTATCCCGATCAAAAATACAATCAACGGGTCTATTCTTTATTGATTTTGACTCGTGCCGTAACCGAACCGGCCCACTGCGTGGGGCTATTTGGTTTGAGAGGTGCGTTTGTCCACCAAAATACCGTAGAAAATCGCGACTGAAATGAATCCAAACATTGTGATTAAGCAGCCACAAATAACCCGCGCCATCATCAAGCCGTGTGCGTAGTTAGAATCGCCCTTTCTGTAAACATGGTCATTTACTGTCAAGCTTCCCTGAACGGGAAGTTGGGTGAGTACGTAAAGTAGGTAACATGACACCAAGGCAGCGAAAAAGCCGAGTAACGCCTGCTGTTGCGGCGAGGCCTTATTCTTCTCCTTCACGGCATCTTTGGATTCTTGATCTTGCATCAAATGATCGCATTTTGGCTGAGGTCAGGTGTAACCACAAATGAATACTAATAAACACCAATTCTCACGCAGAGGCGCGGAGTTTTAGAAAACAAATGTCATTCCGATCTCTCGAAACCCCTTCGGGCACGAAGTTCGCATTGATTCGGGCATTGGACCGATTGGAAACGCATCGCGAACGGCTTGAAGGCACGTTGTTTGGTGCTCTTGATTGGCGTTGCTCTCGATAGTCTTCACATCGAGCAACCTGCCCTCCCAGTCAAAACGGATGGTGAGCTTTATCTTACAACCCGGTACCGCTTCAATCGTTCCTACTCTCTTGTACCACGCTTGTTGAATGGCTTTGATCATTTTCGGATCATAATCCGATTGCTGAGTCTGTTCAGTTGAGATCATTTGCGGCTTTGAAGTCGTGGTGAGGGATTCGGGCAACCCAATTTCGTGATCGTCCACAGTTGAACAACCGACGAGCGCAAACCTAGCCATCAAGAGGAATCGAAATTTGATGGATAGCGTCATTTGGATGGTTTCGTTTATCAGGTCG
>CALBIE010000408.1 GCA_937893495.1 uncultured Verrucomicrobiales bacterium
TGCTCTTCCAGGGGCACTGCGTACTGGGACATTCAAGAAGGACCACAAGGTTCCTGAAAACTATCAACTGAGAGGATACATCGACGGATGAAGCAACAGCGAATCAATCAGACTGTCAAAACCACCGTCGCGTCGACGCTTGCCACCCTCCCCATCGAACGCGCGGTCCATGCGGTGCCGAGCTACGCGCTCAAGCTCGCGCTGGTCGGTTGCGGCGGACGCGGATCCGGCGCTGCCGTGCAGGCGCTCAACACCAGCCAGAACGTCCGGCTTGTGGCGATGGGCGAGGTGTCCGCCTCGCAGCTCGAGAAGAGCCTGAAAAACATTTCCGCGCAGAAACCGGAACAGGTCGATGTGCCGAAGGAACGGCAGTTCATCGGATTCGACGCCTACAAAAAGGCGATTGCGGAATGCGACGTGGTGATTCTCGCGACACCGCCGGGATTTCGTCCGATCATGTTCGAGGAGGCGGTAAGGCAGGGCAAACATGTGTTCATGGAGAAGCCGGTCGCCGTGGATGCGCCGGGTGTTCGGCGGATTCTCGCCGCCGCCAAAGTTGCGAAGGAGAAGAACATCCGCACGGCCGTGGGCATGCAGCGGCGGCATCAGCCCGCCTATGAGGAACTGGTGAAGCGCGTGCAGGACGGCGCGATTGGCGACGTCCACACCATGCGCGTGTATTGGCTTGGGAATTCACGCGACGGCAAGGAGCGGCTGCCGGGCGAAACGGAAATGGAGTACCAGATTCGCAACTGGTACTATTTCACGTGGCTGTCCGGCGATCACATTGTGGAGCAACACATCCACAACATCGACGTGGGAAGCTGGATCAAGCAGGCCTATCCGATTCGCGCGAACGGACAGGGCGGCCGGCAGGTGCGCAACGGCAAACGGCATTGCCAGATATTCGATCATCATTACGTGGAATACGAATACGCCGACGGGTCGCGGATGATCAGCGAGTGCCGGCAGATTCGCGGCTGCTTTCCGCATGTTGCCGAATACGTGCATGGCACCAAGGGCAACGCGAGCATTCCGCCGGCGCAGACGCTTTTTGAAATCACCGGACCGAAGGCGTGGAGCAAACGAATGAAGCGGCGCGAGGACGGGCATCAGCTTGAGCATTACCCATTCTTCAACGCCATCACGGCGAACAAGCCGTATCACGAGGCGGAATACGGCGCGTTGAGCACGATGGTCGCCATCATGGGACGCATGGCGACCTATTCCGGCAAGATGGTGACGTGGGATGAAGCGTTCAGCTCGAAGCTGACGGAGTTCCCCGACAATGCCGACTACGACACGATGCCCAAGGTGCTTCCGGACAAGGATGGCTGGTATCCGGTCGGCATGCCCGGAACGACCGTCGCGTGGTGAGCGATTGGGGGCAGCCCGTAAAAAATGTAGCAGCCGACGTCAGGAGGCTCTTACCTTTCCTGTTTTCCAGAAAAAATGAATGAGCCTCCTGACGTCGGCTGCTACGAGTTGGTGATTTTTTGACGGCCTGTGAGCGGCACTGATGGAACTTCGAGCACTTTGACGCGCAGTGTTCAGTCAGGCGATTGCTGACGTTTTTCCTGTTCCATCTTTTCGGCTAATTCCAAAGCCAGGTCCAATCGAACAATATTCTCCAGTTCGCCTGAAGGTTTGCCTGGATGACAGCGTTGAAAGAATTCGACAAAGTTTCGCGTGAGTTGGACGGGGTTCGTGATGATTCTCCCTGGAAATCTCCATTTACGACCCGTTTACGGATCGGCGATGAACCGGGGAGCACAGGCGGCTCGCCGGGCGAGTATCCAAGACGGAACACCCGCGGACCGAGCCGGTCCGCTGCACAGCCGAGCCGGCCGTGCTCCCCGATTTCCTCCGTGTTAAAAACGCCGCCGATTGCTTTCCATTGTGGAGGCTTGTCATGCCTGCTAGCATCCGCCCATGGTTCGACGGGGAATCCATCGTGTTTTGTTCCTGGCCCTCACCCTGCTGACCGGCCTGGCCGGTCGCGTGGCATCCGGTCAGGAGGTGGTCGGCGACAATTGGCTGCGCGGGCTCGTCTTGAGCGATTATCACGGCTGGTCCAATTGCCTGGCGATTCAGGATACCAAAAATGATTATCAGGTCGTCATTGCGCCGGGGGTTGGTGGTCGGATGGTTCAGTACAGCCACAAGCGGGTCAATATTCTCTACCTGAACCCGCAAGCCCGGGGGCTGGACCTTTTCAAAACCGGGCAGGAGTTTTTTGTGGGTGGTTACCAGTGTGACATCGGGCCGGAAATTCACGGCGTGCCGTCGCGCCCATTGCTGTCGGTAGGCACGAATGAATGGCGAGCGCCGCGCGATTATACCGTGGAGACCGCGAGTTCGGCCGACCTGGCGATCGGAATCCGTATTCTGAAGAGTTACACGATGAACGTGGACAACGGGGAAATGGGTTTACTGCAACGGATGATCAATGTTTCGGACCGGCAGGTTCGTAACTGCATCTGGGACCGGACAGCTTGTCTGGGCGGGGGCATCTTAATGGTTCCGCTGAATAAAAAGAGCCGGTTCCAGCAACGTTGGGCGCTGAAAAAACACTTCAAAGGCCAATACTTTTATGACGGTGACGAGGTGAAAGGTCCCACCGCCGAAATCCATGATGACGTCTTGTTTGTCGAGACCCAGGAAGGGAAGTTCAAGATTGGTGCCGATAGTTCAGCCGGCTGGGTTGCGTATGCCCACGGCCGGTTGCTTTTCATCAAGTTTTTTCCGCATTATCCGAACAACGAATATACCGACGGGGGCAACACCGTGGAATTTGCCTGGGACGGAACCGTGACGGAAATCTCGGCCTTGAGCCCGACCATGCCGCTGAATCCCGGGCAACACTTCGATTTTCCCGAGCGCTGGTCGCTGACAATGCTCAAACGCAAAGTGGATAGTTTCCGTGACGCTCGAAAATTGTTAAAACAGATCCCGCCTAATCCGTTCCTGGTGCGATAGCTGAATCCATTGCAGCGCAAAAGTCTTTCGCGTCGAACAGGTCAATCGGTTACTGCCGATCCCATTTGGCCAGCGAATGTCCTTCTGGATACTGCAATCCAACGGTGCTTGCCTTAACGATTTCAGATCGTCCATCTCCGAAGGAAACAACCGTTCGCCCGGCGTGGCGCTGAATAATCCGATAGGGGTCGAGCACATACTGCGGAAGATCCGGCGGCGTCCGAAACACGATGCAATAGGGACTGCCCGTTAGCTTGGGCAGCCATTGATCGGGATCGGGCTCGCGGGGGTTGATGACGTCCTGATCGTCTCCAAAAACAACTGTCTCGCCGGGGTTGTTCAATTGCGCCACACGGATGCGGTTGATCCAGCCGCTTGTTTGATCGCCATAAACTCCGATGAAGGGATAATTGATGCCGATTCCGAAGAGGTCGGTCAGCCCGGCGCGCCGCGGGCAGTTGTAGATTTTTGGATTCTTGACGTAAGACAAAAGCGTGTCCGGCCAATAAGTCACGACCGGGTCCGGCAGCAGCGCGTTCGGAGTCGGGCCGTCCTTTCCCCATTGCACGAAGGAATCGTCGTTGTCGCTCGCATAAATTGTTGAAGCCAGGTTGATCTGCCGATGATGATTCAGGCAAATCGTCGTGACTCCTTGTTCCTTCGTTTTGGATAAGACCGGGAGCAGCAACGCCGCGAGAATGGCGATGATGGCGATTACCACGAGCAATTCAATCAGGGTAAACCCTTTCCAACCGTTCGATTGAAACCGCGTTTTGCGCACCATTGATTGGATGTTTGATGCGCCGGTACATTCCAGCAAACGAAAAATCAAAAATATTCACCGTTCAACCTCCGATGTCTTTGATTCGAATTCGGAGTGCGTTATGATTTCGGGAATCATATGAACCGCCGCTTTTGCATAGCCCTGCTCTTGCTGTTGTCCTGGGTGTCCCTGTCAACGGGTGAACAAAATCGGCGCGCTGCCCAACACCAACAATTGTTGCGGGTGTTGCCGCCAAGCCCGGAATGGACGGATTGGCTGGCGGCATCCGGAGAGCTTGCCCCCGACTTTGACAAGTTGCCCGCGAGTGCCGACTTGCCCGATCTTCTGCGGTCGGAATCCGGCAAACTGATCAAGTCACCGGTCGAATGGCAGTCCCAACGCCAGCGCTTGGTGCGATTGTTTCAGCACTATCAACTCGGGACGATGCCTTTGCCGCCGGATAATCTCGAAATGACGCGGCTGGAATCCACGCTCGGGGGCAATCTCACGCGGCATCGAGGCATTCTCCGGTTCGGCCCCAATCACCGGGCGGAATTGAATCTGGAGGTGTTTATCCCGGATGGAAACGGCCCGTTTCCTGTTCTCCTGATGCATGCCGCTGATCGGGCCTGGGCAATAACGGCCGTGCAGCGGGGCTACGCCGCCTGTCTGTTCGGGGAGAACGACAACGATGCGCGAATTCGACAATGGTCCGGGCTATTTCCGCAACACGACTGGCGTCTTATTGCGCAACTGGCCTGGGCCGCCAGTCGGTCGCTCGATTACTTGATGACCCTTTCGGCGTTGAATCACAGTCAAATAGTCGTCGCGGGGCACGGTCGAAATGGCATCGTGGCGCTGGTCGCTGGCGCGCTGGATGATCGATTTCGAGCAGTCATCTCCAGCAATACCGGACCTGGCGGGATTACCGCCTGGCGACATTCCACCGAGTCGAGATTTCGATCGGGTATTGAGACGGTGACTCGGGAGCATCCGGATTGGTTTCATCCGCGATTACGGTTTTTCACGGGCAGGGAGCATCGGTTGCCAATCGATCAGCACCTGTTACTGGCACTCGTCGCCCCTCGCCCGCTCTTGATTACCGCCGCCATCGAGAATCCCACGGAGAACATCTGGGGAATTGAGCAATCGTATTTCGGCGCGGTGCCGGCATTCAATCTGACCGACTCGCATCACGATCTAAACGTTCGCTATCACCATGGTCGGGAAGCGCCTTTGACCGGGCAGGTCGAACTGGTTTTCGATTGGCTGGACACCAAACTGGGCCGCAAGACCTTCCCGTCCGCCTACGAGAAACATACCTTTATTTTTCCTGCCTGGCTCAACTGGGCAGGGCGTACGACCGATGAAATCGATCCCGGCCAATTTCCCACGCCCGGCACGGGAAGCCTGTTGATTAATTCAGATCATTCGACGATTACGTTGCCGCAGCATTGGTTGAACCGGCGCCGCCAGCTCAAGCCCGTCATCGAATGGTTTCTTGGTGAAGCTCCTCCGGGGGGTGTGAGCGAGATGAATTCAGAACCCGTTTCTCAGTCGTTGAAGGTGACTGGCGGAATCTCCGGTGTGGTTCAACGCCGCATTCTTTGCGGAAACCTCGTTGCGGGAAACCTGTATCACCCCGAATCATTTTCGATCGAGGGTACCAATGCAGGGTTGATTATCCTCGTGTCGCCGATGGCCAGCGCTTCGATGGGTGATGAGATTTCGCCGTTGCCGCTGGCGCGATTGCTGGAGGCCGGCTATTCGGTTGCCGTGCTTGAACCCATCGGCGTTGGATCACGAATCAAGGAGATTCGAAATTTTTACGAACGTTATTCCGATTGGTCACTCATGGGAAAAATGATCCGGGATATCGGAGGATTCGTTGACGCGATAATGCGGGAGGCGGGCGTGAAATCGAATCAAATCATCCTGCTTGGGCTTGGCGATGGGGCGGATACCGCGCTCCACGCCGCCGCTTTCGACAAACGCATCACGGGTGTAATTGCGGTGGGAAGTTTTACGCGATTGCGCACCACGTTATCCACTCCGATTGATGGCGGGCTGCAACGCCTGACGAGAGCATTACCATTGCTTCCGCGTCTCGGAGCGTTCATTGGTTCGGAAGAAAAGGTTCCCTACGATTATCCAGAACTCATCGCGACCATTGCTCCCCGCAACGTCCTGCTAGTGACGCCCGAAATCGATGAGCCCATTCACGTGACGGAAGTCCAGGCCATTACCCGGCTCAGTGCGGAGGTTTACGGACTGCTCAACGCGAGGGAAAGCCTCAAGCACATCGAATCAGTGGACTTCAATCGGCTCTCGGATAAAACGATGGACGCTATTCTGCCCGTCATTCGAAAATGGTAGGGACAGGGAATGTAGAATCTGGAATCAAGTTCGGACTCGTGCACGGGCGGCCAATAAGCGCATCTTGACACTGCCCCCGGAGCGCGACTGTGTCGCAGACCAGCCGCAGCAGCTTCGCGAG
>CALBIE010000409.1 GCA_937893495.1 uncultured Verrucomicrobiales bacterium
TGAGTTTTTTGATGTTGGCTGGAACGCCTTTAAACTTCAGGTCGTCCTTGACGTATTTTTCCCAGTCGGATTGCGAGGTGAGAGCGCGTTCGCTCAGAGCGTTGCTTGCCGAACCCGCGCGGACCGGTGTTTCCTGATTGACCCGTGTTACCATGCCCGCCTTGTCCCAGTACGTTTTGCCACCGTGTTGGGTGAAGGCCATTCCTGTTATCCTCGTGCCGGGGCGGATACCCATCTTCTCGGCCTCCACCTCGAGGCGAATCCATTTACCGGGTTCGGGCAGATCGCCGGCAAGGACTTTCTGGGTCGTCCCATTGGCACCGTAGGGAATCGCGCCCGCATCGCCCCAGTTGGCGCGATGTGACCAGCCTTTGGAATGGTACTGAAGCATGACGGCCGTCGGTGGGTTATCCGGATCGAGATAGACGTAAGCAAAAAACTTGTCGCCGGCGCCGACGGTCAGCGGTTTGTCGCTGCTGTCGAAGAAATGCTGAATCACATTCGTGCCTTCGCGGAGCATCGACCGCTTGCCGCTGAAGACGGGTTTCTCTACCCATGTCATTGGATGATTGCCACTGTTGACCCGGACGTTCGCGTTGAGAGGCAATTCGTCTTCGATCCACACAAACTCTTCAGCTTTGTCTTTCAACACCAGATTCGTCGGCAAGACATCTGGTGGAGGGAAATAGGGTTGTTTATAACCTGAGACGATGCCGGCCTTGTCCCAGAAAACTTTCCCACCGCTTTGGGTGAACGCCATCCCGGTAATCTGCGTTCCGGGTGTGATGCCAATTTTCGCAGTTTCAATTTCCAGACGAATCCACTTGCCGCTTTCGGGCAATTCGCCGGCGGAAACCCGCTCAGTGGTATCCTTTGTGCCGAAGTTTATCGCATCAATATCGCCCCATACCGCGCGATGCAGCCAGGTGCTGGAATGAAATTGGAGCATCACTGCCGTGGGTGGGTTATCGGGATCGAGATAAACCCAGGCGAAGAGCTTGTCGTCCGTCGCTGTCATCAGATGGTCTCTCGCGTTCGTGAAGAAGTGCTGCGTAACGCCTTCGCCCTCGCGGACCATCGATCGTTTGCCGCTGAATGACATTTTCTCGCTCCATTGAAACGGATGATTTCCACTGGCGACGTCGATATTGGCGTCGGGCGGGAGTTCGTCATCGATCCACACGTATTCAGTTGGCTTGTCCAGTCGTGGTGGCCAGTCCGAGATTGCCTTGCCCGAGGCGACGGCAACTTTCTTTGTTTTGTTTTTGGGTTCCGCGTAATTGATCTTCTTCAATTCATCGGCAACCAGTTTTTCCAGTTCCTTGATTTCGTGGTCCCAGTCCGCGATTTGCTTTTTCTGGGCGGCGGTGGTGAGTTTCAAGATCGGCGGTGTGAACTTCGAATTTCCGTCCATCGCAGGGTCCGAGGCGTTGTTGAAGAATGCGTAGAGCTGATAAAACTCTTTCTGCGAAAGCGGATCGAATTTGTGATCGTGACAGACGGCGCATCCCGCGCTTAATCCCATGAAAATGGTGGCGGTGGTTACCGTACGATCGACGGCATAACGCGCGAGAAACTCCGCCTTGATGGCACCGCCCTCGCTGGTTGTGATGTTGCAGCGATTGTAGCCGGAGGCGGTGAGTTGGTCATAATTCGGATTGGGCAACAAGTCACCGGCGAGTTGCCATTCGGTAAAAATATTGAACGGCAGATTGTCATTAAACGCGCGGATGACCCAATCACGGTAAGGCCACATGGAGCGTTCGTTGTCCAGATGCAATCCATGCGTGTCGCCATATCGCACAGCATCCAGCCAGTACCTGGCCATGTGCTCGCCGTAGCGTTTTGAAATGAGCAGTCGCGTAACCAGGTTTTCGTAGGCCCTGGGGCTTTTGTCGGCCAAAAACGTATCTACTTCCCCGAGTGTTGGTGGCAGCCCGGTGAGATCGAACGTAACGCGGCGAATCAGAGTTTCCCCGGGCGCTTCTGCCGAGGCGTGGAGTCCCTTTTTTTCCAGTCGCTGGCGAATAAAGTTGTCGATTGGATTTCGGATGCCATCGCGATTCTTTAAGACGGGTAACTGCGAGCGCGTCGGCGGGATGAAAGCCCAATGACCCTGATAAACGGCACCTTCCTCGATCCATTGTTGGAATGCCGCCTTCTCTGCTGCGGTCAGTTTCTTGTTCGTCTCCGACGGTGGCATGAGATCGTCCTGATCGGACGCATTAATGCGCTTGATAAGGCCACTTACGGCCGGATTGCCGGGGACGATAGCCCGCGCGCCATCGTTATTTCTTATGGCCGATTCACGGATGTCCAAACGAAGGTCAGCTTTGACCGATTTCGCGTCGGGGCCATGACAGGCAAAACACTTGTCAGAGAGGATGGGCCGGATGTCGCGGTTGAAGTCGATCTGCGCAGCATTCGCGGAAACGTCTGACACTCGCAGCGCGACAAAAACGGCGACGCAAATCGCGAGGCGCGTTACTTGGGAAATACCATGATTTTGCATCGTAGTTGTCAAATTTGACCCGGCGTGTCGGAGCGTCATTCAAACGGGCGACAGGGCAGCGTAAGTCTGAATGTCTCAGTCTGAATCGGCCGATCTGCCGCCACAAGGGAATTTCGATCCTTCGGTCGGAGCGCGACTGTGCTGAAAGCCAGTCGCAGCAGGTTCCCTTTCAGTCAGAGATGGGAGAAACCTGAAGTGTTTGGCAAATTGGACATTGCTGCGGCTGGTGCTTCGCACACAACCGCGCTCCGGCCCATTTGCAATCGGGGGCAGTGCCAAGATGCGCCCGCAGCCAACACATTCCAGAATTTTCCCATGTTGTCGCGATTTAAGCTGGTCACATTCGTTGGCATCTAATTGTGAACACTATGTCAGCCATGAGACTGTTTTCTTCGAGTTCCACCCTGTTCGCCACAATCTTGGCGACCACCTCGCTGGCCCATGCCGCCAAGGTGGATTTCAACCGCGACATCCGGCCCATTCTCTCCGACAAGTGTTTTGCCTGCCACGGGCCCGACGCCAAGCGTGTGAAGGGTGATTTGCGTTTGGATTTGCCGGCGAATGCGACCAAGGTGACGGACGGCAAGGCGGCCATCTTTCCGGGGCACCCGGACAAAAGCCTAATCATCGAGCGCATTTTGACAAAAGATAAAGATGACGTGATGCCGCCGCCGGAGACGAACAAGAAACTGACATCTGCCGAAGCTGCGACGCTGCGGCAATGGGTCAGTGAAGGCGCTGTCTATGATCAACATTGGGCATACCGGGCGTTGAGCCGGCCGAAAGCAATACAGGCCAAGGACGGAGTCATTCGGAATCCCATCGATACCTTTGTGCTGGCTCGACTGGCAGGGAAGCAACATCAGCCGAGTCCCGAAGCGGACAAGGTAACTCTGATTCGGCGATTGAAATTCGACCTGTTGGGATTGCCTCCAACTCCGGCCGAGGTGAAGGAATTCGTCGAGGATAATAGCGCCAAAGCCTATGAGCACGTGGTGGATCGATTATTGAAATCGCCACACTACGGCGAGCGCATGGCGATATACTGGCTGGATCTGGTTCGCTACGCCGATACGCGCGGCTATCACGGCGACCAGCACCAGGACGTGGTGCC
>CALBIE010000410.1 GCA_937893495.1 uncultured Verrucomicrobiales bacterium
ACCGTTTTTGCTATGGACCGTAATCCAGCTGCTGTGCGGTCATCAAGTATCACACGGGTACGGGACGGATCAGTAGAAATATCGCCATTAATCTTGAATGGAAAACCCGTACTTTCAAGAGTGGGGAGAAATGCGTGAACCACAGCCTGCCGTTCATCCAGTTTAGCAATGCCCTTGTCGTCCTCAATAAACGCAAGGTTAATGTCACCTTCATCAACAAGCGTCCATTTTGTTATTCCATTTGAATTTGCCAGAGTCACGGAACGCGTGTGCGAATCAATTGGTTCGCGGCGAACGGTTACGATCGTTTCTACATCAGAACAAAGCTCTACCTGGCGTATGTGCCGCAAAAATAGTAATGAAGTTGGATCGAAAGCCGCGAATTCTGTGTCGATTCCAGCAGCAATTAGGTCGGCGAAAACAAACACTGTTCTGAAGCCGTCCTCTAACAGCATGTTCAAGTCGCCCGCTATGGCTTGCCTTGCAATTCCATCGACCGGATGCGGTATCCGCACCAGAGGAACCCTTGATGCGTTCGGTATGTCACGTTGTGTAAGTTCGCGCGAAAACGTTACTTCAAGTGGGCCACTAAATAAATGAATCGTATGAGCAAAACTGACGACAGACTTAAAACCGATTCCTCTGAAGCCGATTGAAGTGCCCCGATGTTTAGACGAAGTGGCGCTTCGACACAGACTCTCGAAATCCTGATGAGTGAATTCGCGACCATCGTTTGCCACCAAAAGTTGATTTCCTGCACGCTTCACTGCAAAGCGCGATGATCGAGAATCGTCCGCGTTTTGGAGAAGTTCTACAAACGAACGCGCATCATAACTTTCCGCGACGTACGATTCCAATCCTGCCAAGTCAGATAGTAGGTTGGGGGACTTAATTGCCTCATCAAGAAGCGAATTGCGGATTTCTTCAAGCACAGCTAAAATGGCCTTGGATATACCCTAATTTTACTCACGTTCGACGGATCGCATTTTGTATAAATTGTCTCGGAAAATGTGTCAAAGCCGAGAAAACTATCCGCGTCGCCGAAATAGCCGTCTTCAGAGTGAATGACTCGCCCCGCCAAATCGTAGATCGCCACGATTAGCCTAAAACTTAACAATTCACAGCCATCGCGCGCCCGTAACTCGCCGCTGATCGTGAGACAGTTGGGATCATCCGTTTCACAAGGGTCAAACTCAAACTCTGCATAGAGCCCTTCCAGTGTTATCCCAATTTGCTCTTCAAAAGTTTCGAGTCTGTCTACAATGTTCGTAACTTCCTTTGTTTCCCTCATACAGTGCGTTCATGGGTTTTTACCGACTCAATTTTTACGGAGAACTGACGCTATCGTGGCACTTCGGCCGAGTCAAACACGCAGTGCGTGTATTAGAGTGTCTCCTTCGTTTAATTCCCTTGTTTTGCTGGATTTAACGAATTCAACCCCCTCATCTCCGATTTCAAAGGCTTGAAACTTGTCGAGAGTCGTTCCGCCAAGATAACGTCGAATCGCCCGCGCTGATTCCAGTATATCCTCCAGCAGTGCGTTATCCTTCGACATAGAGCGGCTGGGTTTGTGCCAGTATGCTTTCGCGCCGAAAACGATTGCGGGAATGCTCCACTGCCCGGCGACTCACAAGATCGACCGGGCGGCCTAAAATCCGTTCCAGTCCCGTCTTCAATTCAACCCATTCAAACAACCCGCATTTTGCGCCTGACCGAATTGTCGACAGCAAGTCTACGTCGCTTTCCTCCCTGAAATCATCCCTCAGGGCGGAACCAAACAATTCGAGACGTGCAATGGCATGGTCCCGGCAAAAGGCTTTCAGCTTATGATTGTCGAACCTCAATCGCACGGGATCAAACTAAGCCATGGCCGATTCACTGCCAAGGTGATTTGTGGGTTGGGCGGGCGCAATCATGGGTGAATCACCGGTTGTAGAGAAACATTCCGATACTCCACAGAGGTGTGGTCACCCTGCAGAAAGATGGGGCCTCGCCGGGTCACATCGCTGTAAAGCGCGCCACCGGTCGGGCCGCCCACCGGCTGGTTGTCGATCACCTTTTTGCCGTTGAGGATAACGGTGACGTGGCGGTTCACGAGGGTGATGTCGTAGATGTTCCATTGGCCGCCGGGTGTGCCGGCGTTTTCCGTCGCCGCCACCCGGCTGAAGATTGATCCGACGCCCGCGATTCCCTGCATGCGGCTGTCGCGGTCGAGCACTTGCACCTCGTACATCCCGCGCAGGTAGATGCCGCTGTTGCCACCGGGAGGCACGCGGAACTCGATGTGCAATTTGAAATCCTCAAAATCGCGTTTCGTCATCAGGTTCGCGTACTCGCCGTAGGCGCTGAAATCGGTCTTGGGAGTTTCGTTGACAAGAATTCCATCGCGCACGAACCAACCCATCTTCTTGTCCGGTCGCCAGGGCTTCCATCCAGAAAGATCATGCCCGTTGAACAGCCGAATCGGCTCACCGAATCGGACGGACGACAGATCCGGCCGCGTCGGCATTGGTGGCATGCGTTTGCCGGTGAACGTTTGTTCCTTCGCCGCTTTACCGTTTGTGGTCCGGTGCGTTCCAATGAGTTGACCTTTTGCGAGATGCAATGAAACCGATTCCTTCGAGGCGACGATCCCTTGCTTGCTCGCGCGACGCACCCGTAGATCGAACTCGATCCCGCTAGATTCGAATTTAGCGGACTTGATCGTCCGGACTCCACCCACGGCCCACATGACGTTCACGACTGGTTTACCATTGCTCTCGCGAATGCTGATCCACGCCGCCTCGTCGGTCGGCGTACGAAACGACCAATCGCCTGCGAAGTCGGTTAACGTCGCAGCGGGCACCGAAATTGCGATCGATATCACCGCGATGATGAACAGGATGGTAATGTGCATGGTCGTGTCAGCATAATCGAGCCACCCTCCGCCGGGGAAGTCCCGAACGTGCTGGCGACGACGACTGATTCGGGTTCATGGGTGATTTCTATTTTAGCACGGATAGACGCGGACGGATTCATGGCCAAGGGTTGGAGACGGTCGGACCGGGCCGGAAGCAGAGCAAATCCAGAACATTACCGGGCAACATCTGCAAAGCAATCAGGCGGCAATCATGAATTGATAAAAGAGGAAGTATCGCGGTAAATTAGACCTTACAGATTATGGCACTGGAACTGAAAGAAGCCGATGCGGGCAAAGTCCTGCTGGCACGAGTGACCGGCAAGCTGACACGTGAGGATTACGACCGGCTCGTTCCCGAGACCGAAGGACTCATCGCCCGTTACGGCAAGTTGCGTATTCTGGTTGAAATGCACGACTTCCACGGGTTGACCGCCGGCGCTCTCTGGGAGGAATTGAAGTTTGATCTCAAACATTTCAACGACTTCGAAAAACTCGCCGTAGTAGGTGAAGAGAAATGGCAGGAGTGGATGACGCGTTTCAGCAAACCGTTTACTTCCGCGGAAGTGCGTTTTTATCCACCGGAAGATATCGCCGCCGCCCGGCATTGGGTGCGGGAATAGGGGTCGGACCGGCAGCTTTCGTCATTGGCAAAGCGCGTGAAAAACTTTGTTCCGACTGGCGATTATTATATTCCGCGTTCGTCATCCCTGGCAGATCAATTGGCCCAAACACAGTCGCCGGTTTCTTCATCCACAAATATCCTGTATTCCGATAGTCTCACCGTTGACTGAGAATTCATCATGCCTATCTCGAGACGAACAAGCCTGTGCCGTATCGCCACCGCCGCAGCGGCGGCAGTTTCAGTCCCCCTGCTGAATTCGGCCACCACCAATCGGCGCAAGGCCCGCATCGCCATCACGTTTGATCTGGAGATGAGCCGTAATTTTCCCACCTGGGAACAAACGAATTGGGACTACGAAAAAGGCAATCTTGATGACGCCACCAAACGCTACACCGTGACCGCCGCTCAGCGAATCAAGGAGGCCGGCGGCGTGTTGCATGGCTTTGTTGTCGGGCAAGTGCTCGAACAGGCGGACGTTGGATGGCTGCAAACGTTGATCACGGACGGACATCTGCTGGGGAACCACACTTACGATCATGTGCGCGTAACGGCTAAGCTGCTCGAAGAGATTCAATTTCGTTTCAAACGCGCACCCTGGCTGATTCAGGAAAAGGAACCAATCGAAGTGATTCGAGAGAATGTTCAGCTATGCACATCCGCGATGAAAAGCCGACTGGGGCACGCGCCCGTCGGCTTTCGCACGCCCGGCGGATTCAGCAATGGATTGACCGACCGATCAGACCTCCAGCACATGTTGCTTAATCAGGGGTTCAAGTGGATCAGCAGCAAGTATGCATCGCATCTCAACGGCTCGAAGCCAGACCAAAAAATTTACGACAGCATCATTCAAGCACAGGCGCGTTCGCAGCCATTCGTTTACCCGACCGGGTTAATCGAGATTCCGATGAGTCCGATCAGCGATATCGGTGCCTTTCGCAATGGACGCTGGAAGCTCGAGTGGTTTATGGAGGCAATTCGTCTTGCGATTCAGTGGACCATCGCGAATCGCGCGGTGTTTGATTTCATCGCGCATCCATCGTGCCTCGGCGTGATTGACCCGCAGTTGAAGACGATCGATATGATTTGCCGGCTGGTGAACGAAGCGGGCGACCGGGCGGAACTGACGGATCTGGAGCGAGTCTCAAAGTCCATCTGATTTCCGATTCTCACCCTTTTCCAATCGAGCGACATCGCCGACGCCAGGGATCGGATGCGGCGGTAATCAGTGAACCGGTAAATCCCGCCACGGAACCAGATTGAGCAACGTCACTTCCGACTTGTGATCGTGAATCTCCAAAGTCGTCAATCCGGCATATTCGATATCGAACCGGCCGGTCAGGGGCAGCGGCAAATCAAGCAGGACCGATAACATCGCCCGAACCACGCCCCCGTGGCAGACGATCGCGACCGTTTCGCCTTTGCGATCGCGGAGAATCTTTTTCACGCTCACTTCAACTCGCTGGCGGAAATCGGAACCTGTCTCGGCTTCCGGCACTTTTCCCTGATCGATCAAGTCGAGCCAGGTGAAGACGTTAACGTGATATTTTTCCGCGACTTCCTGCCAACTCAGGCCCGTCCACACGCCAAAATCAATTTCGCGCAATTCCTCGACCACGACGGGTTCCAGCGAGCGGGCCGCGAGCAACGGGACGGCTGTTTGGCGCGCCCGCTGCATAGGGCTGCAATAGACGGCATGAAAATGCGTATCGGCGAGATAATCGGCAAGCGCGCGCGCCTGTTCGTGCCCGCGGGGCGACAACTCCATGTCAATCCGCCCACCAAAAATACGATGATATCGTGCTTCCACTTCACCGTGGCGCAACAGGTAGAGTTTCGTAATCGGACGGGGCTCCATCAGCACGCCTCGAGGGCAGCTTCCTGCAACTTCAACAGTTCGCTGATGCCTTTCCTGCCATGAGAAAGCATAGCGACGAGTTGTTCCTCGCTGAATGTCGCTTCTTCGCCTGTGCCCTGTAGTTCGATGAACTCGCCTTTACCAGTCATGACCAGATTCATGTCCACCTCGGCCGCGGCGTCTTCCACGTAGCACAGGTCCAGGCGCGGTTCTCCATCCACGATGCCGACACTGACCGCTGCGATTGAGTTAATGATCGGCGACTCCTTGATTTTGACTTCTGCCATCAACCGCTTTATCGCCAGTCCCAGCGCGACGTAGGCCCCGGTGATGGAGGCCGTGCGGGTGCCGCCGTCGGCTTGTAGAACATCACAGTCGATCCACACAGTACGGGAACCCAGTTTCTTCAAATCAACGGCCGCGCGGAGTGAACGCCCAATGAGGCGCTGAATTTCGGTTGAGCGGCCATCGATTTTTCCACGGGTACTGTCACGCTGTTTTCTCGATAGCGTCGAGTATGGCAGCATCGAATACTCGGCGGTAATCCAGCCGCCCTCGACTCGCTGCTCCTTCATCCAGCGCGGCACGGAATCCTCAATGGTGACGCCGCAAATCACACGGGTGTCACCCCACTCGATGAGAGTCGAACCGGTTGCGTGCGGTGCAATGTGGTTCTTAAAGCGAATGGGACGCAACTGATCGATCGCGCGGCCGTCGGTGCGGCCCGGGGAGATAATTTCAGCTTCGGACATAGCGGCGGGATGCTAGAGGCAAACCGTTTCCGGCCGCAATGAAGATCCCGGGAGATGTGGATTTCGGGCTCAAGTCGGCCACGGATTCACCTGACGCGACGGCGAGATCGGTAGTTTCGGTGATCGAGCCGTTCATTCCTCGGAAAGTTCGTCAATAAACCACGCCTCGACTCTCTGGCGCGCCCAGGGCGTTTTGCGCAGGAACGTGAGGCTCGATTTTACCGACGGATCAAATTGGAAACATCGGATGGGGATGCGACGCCCCATCTCGCTCCAGCCATGCCGCTCGACCAGTTGGTTGATGATGTTCTCCAGGGTGATGCCATGCAAGGGATCGCGGGAATGGGATGCAGGCGATGTCATGTCAAAGTTGTAACTCCAGCGCAACCGGAATCAAATGAATGTAGCCAGAGGATTCCGGGAAAGCGACAAATCGTCCGGGCTTCGTGATCCTTGGTCTTCCATTTGTTTCGATCCGACGTGAATTGAATTAAAAACTTGCTTTCCAGCGTTCGAAACCAAGCCTTTCAGCAATGTTCAGCGTCGGTGAATTAGCAAACAAACTGCAGGGTGAATTACTTGGCGACGCTCAGGTTCGGGTCGCGGGACTGGCGCCGGCCAACACGGCCCGGCACGGTGACCTGACCTTCGCAGAGAACGCCGAATACTATGCCGCCGCTGATTCCAGCCCCGCCGCTGCCATTCTCGTGCAGGATGATTTTAAATCGGACAGCAAGATTCTGATCCGCGTCAAAAACGTCCGTTTGGCCCTGGCGAAGGTGTTGCCGCTTTTTTATCCGGAGCCGGTTTATATGCCGGAGATTCACGCCACGGCGGTGGTTGCTCCCTCGGCCGAGATCGATTCGTCGGCCTATGTCGGGCCCTACTGCGTAATTGAAGATCACGTTAAGATCGGTGAGAAATCCGTCCTCACCAGCCACATTTTCGTCGGCTCGCACAGTGCGATTGGACCGCGGACGCGGCTGTTTTCGAACGTATCGATCTATCCGGAGACTAAAATCGGGGCACGCGTTCGAATTCACTCCGGCAGCGTCATTGGCTCCGACGGTTACGGCTACATTTTCGACGAAGGTGTGCATCACAAGATTCCGCAGGTCGGCAATGTGGTGATCGAGGACGACGTGGAAATCGGAGCCTGCGTGACGATTGATTGCGGAGCACTGGGCTCGACGGTGATTGGCAAAGGGACCAAGATCGACAATCAGGTGCAGATTGGCCACAACGCCATGACCGGCGAGCACTGCCTGATCGTTTCACAAACCGGCGTGGCCGGCAGCACACAGTTGGGCAACTTCGTGACGTTGGCGGGGCAGGTGGGAATCGCCGGGCATCTGAAAATCGGGGATCAAGTCACCATTGTCGCCCAGTCCGGCGTCATGCACGACGTTCCCGCCGGACAAAAATGGATGGGTTCACCCGCCCGCCCGGACAAGCAGGCCAAGCGTCAGTTGCTCGCAATTCAGCAAATGCCAGACGCGTTGCGACGACTTCGTTTGTTGGAGAAACGGCCTGATTCACCCGTCGATTGATCTTTGATCATCCGGCCGGTCACCGCTATACTTCCCCGTCGATTGTTACCTGAACGCCGCCTTCCCGATGGGCGGGGGGAAATCGAACCGACATGAAAAAACCCTGGCTGAGTTCCATTTTTAATCATGGAGACAATGCCTCGATTGATCAGCTCAAGGCAAAAGCCGAAGACGGCGACGCCGACGCGCAATATCAATTGGGGCTGGCCTATTCGTCTGGTCAGGAGGTCACACAGGACTACATCGAAGCCGTGAAATGGTTCAAAGCCGCGGCCAGCCGAAGCAATCTTGAAGCCCAAAACGCGCTGGGACTCTGTTACGATCATGGAACCGGCGTCGATCAGAATCCGGAGAAGGCGGTGAACTGGTACCGCCTCGCGGCCGAGGGCGGATTCCCGGCCGCACAGAACAATCTTGGGCTAAGCTACAACAAGGGGGAAGGCGTTGAGCAAAATTTCGAGGAGGCGGCAAAGTGGTTCCGCGCGGCAGCCGAGCAGGGCTATGCCGACGGAGAATTCAGTTTTGGACTCGCTTATTATCGCGGCGAAGGTGTGCCGCAGGATTACACAAAGGCGATGAAATGGCTGCACAAGGCTGCCGAGAAAGGTGAGACCAACGCCCAGTTTCGATTGGGCCGGGTCATCTACAAATTCGCCGATAATCGGGCGGCATTCAAGGAAGCGGCCAAATGGTTTAAACAGGCCGCCGAACAGGAGCATGCCGAGGCGCAGTACAACCTGGCCCTCTGTTACACGAATGGCAAAGGCGTGCCTGAGAATCTCGTCGAGGCCAACAACTGGCTTGAGAAAGCCGCCGAGAACGGCCACTCCAATGCCCTATACGAACTGGGGCGCCGCTGTTTCATGGGACTCGGAACGACCAAGGACCACGTGGAGGGCGTGCGATACTTTCGCGTCGCGGCCGAACAGGGCAGCGTGCTGGCGATGTATCAATTGGCTTCCTGCTATCGTGATGCGAAAGGCACGGACAAGGATAACATACGGGCCTTTCGCTGGTTTTCTGTTGCCGCCCATTTCGGTCACAAGGAAGCCGCCGGCGAGCGTGACGAGATAGTCAGTCTGCTTTCCGAGGACGAACTCAAGAAAGCGCGGCGCAAAATCCGCGAGTTCGAGCAGGCGCATTCCTGATCGCGACGTGTCGTCGCTTTCGGGGAATGCCCGTCATTCAAGGTGAGGCTTTGCTATTCCCGGAACGGCTGATTTAATCCCGCCATGCAAAAACGGCCCCGCCATTTCGCCAGCGACAACTACGCCGGTATTTGTCCGGAAGCCTGGGCGTCGCTTGAACAGGCCAATCAGGGTCACGTTCCCGGTTACGGAGATGACCCGTGGACCGCCAAGGCGGCCGACCTCCTGCGCGAAACGTTCGAGATGGAGTGCGAGGTGTTCTTTGTCTTCAACGGCACGGCCGCCAACTCGCTTTCGCTTGCCTCCACGGGACAGAGCTATCACAGCATCCTTTGCCACGAAACGGCGCATGTCGAATCCGACGAGTGCGGGGCGCCGGAGTTTTTCTCGAACGGGATGAAAGTGCTCCTGCTGAAGGGCGAGAACGGCAAGATCGATCCGAGCGGGATTGAGCCGGTGGTTAAAAAGCGTTCAGATATTCATTACCCCAAACCACGCGCGGTGAGTGTGACGCAGGCAACCGAACTGGGAACGGTGTACTCAGTGCCGGACCTGAAAGATATCTGGGCAAAAACCAAACAGCTCGGGCTGAAACTCCACATGGACGGCGCGCGTTTCGCCAACGCTGTCGCCTCGCTCGGCTGCAAACCGCGCGAGATAACCTGGGAAGCCGGCGTTGATGTGCTCTGCTTCGGCGGCACCAAAAACGGCACGGCCGTCGGTGATGCCGTCGTATTTTTCAATCGCGATCTGGCCGAGGAATTTGACTATCGCTGCAAACAATCCGGCCAGCTCGCCTCCAAAATGCGTTACCTGTCAGCGCCGTGGGTGGGCATGCTTAAAGACGGCGCCTGGCTCAGGCGCGCCGGGCACGCCAACGCCATGGCCCGGCTCCTGCATGACGAACTGGTGCAGATTGAGGAAATCGAAATCATGTTTCCGTCGCAGGCGAACGCCGTATTCGCGCGCATGCCCCCGTGGCTCGTCCTCGCCCTGCGTCAGGCGGACTGGAAATTCTACACATTCATTGGCCAGGGCGGCTGCCGCCTGATGTGCGCGTGGGACACCACCGAGGACGATGTGCGACAGTTCATCGCCGACATCAAGCGATTTCTCCTCGAAGCGCCGCGCGATGTCGAGATTGGCAACGTGGATCATCGCAAACTTTAGGCTGCCGGGCATCGCAGACGCACAGGACGAAGCAACCAATGCCTTCACCGGTATCCAATTCACGCAATGCCACAGCGGACCTCCTGAAAGGGACGGCCTGTCTGTGCATGATCCAGGTGCACCTCGTTGAATTGTTCGTCGAAAAGGATTTCGCCGCCACCGGCCTCGGCAGATTCTGCATGTTCCTTGGTGGGCCACCAGCCGCTCCAGTATTCCTCGCGATGATGGGCTATTTCATTGCCTCCTTCTCCAAGTCCGCCGGTCAACGCGCCTGGCGTGGATTGCAGGTACTGGGAATCGCATTCCTGCTGAATCTCGGACTCAATGCGCATCTGTTGATTCGAATCAAGCGCGGTGAATTCCAGTTCCTCAATCCGATGCACTACGTCTTCGGCGTGGATATTCTGTGGTTGGCTGGATTCAGCCTCCTCCTGTTGGCGCTGCTGTTGCGGGTGATGCGCCGACCGATGCATTGGTGGGAAGCAGCCATCCTCACGATTATCGTAGCCGCCGCCACTCCCCTGATCAACGAGACCATGGACAAGACATCCGGTGTCGCGAGATATTTTGCCGCATGCGTGGGCGGGACCTTTTCCTGGTCGTACTTTCCCCTCTTTCCCTGGTTTGCCTGGGTCTCGCTCGGCATCGTCGCGCGCCGATTTATCGAGGAACCCGGCCTTGCCGCGGTTCCCGTTAATGGACGATGGATCGCGTTTGTCGGATGTCTCGGTGTGACGATTCTGGGTGGATCCAAGACCATGGCGATCACCAACAATCTGCCGGAATACTACCATCACGACCTGCGGTTCGTGATCTGGACCACGACCTTCCTGCTGGTCTGGACGGTTGGCCACCATTGGATCGTCGGGCGGCTTGGGGATACGAGACCGCTTCAATTCATCCGGTGGCTGGGCCGCAACATCACAGCCGTTTATGTTTTTCAATGGTTGATCATCGGCAACGTCGCCACGGCCATCTACCAGACCCAGTCGCCCGCGCGATTGCTGCCATGGTTCGTGGGTGTGGCGCTGCTTGCATCGTTGCTCACATCAGGATGGAACAGATTTCATGATTCGCGCAGCCACCAACTCTGACGCTTCGGCGGTCTTCGAAGTAATCGATTCCTGCCTGCGCGAGATCGGTGATCGGGTGTTTCCGGAGGGCGAAGGCCGGGATCTGTTGGATATCGAATCGGCGTACGCCGGCAAGGGTGGCGCATTTGTGGTCTTCGAACGGGATGGTACGATTGCGGGAACGCATGCCACGCTGCCAATTGATCGGGAGAACGGAACCGTGACCTTTCGACGTCTCTACGTCCGCAGCGCTTTGCGAGGAGAAAGAATCGGCAAACAACTGATGCAATGGGCCATCGACTGGTCGCGCGAAAACCGGTTCAGAGAAGTCGTATTCTGGTCGGACACACGGTTTACGCATGCGCACGAATTTTTTCGGCGATTTGGTTTTGAGCGAGGAGAGACACGTGACATGGACGACGGAGCTTTGCCTTATTCCGAATATCGATTCGCACTGAAGTTGTGAGGCCACAGAGCACGCCACCGACCACCGGACTTCGACTGCGGCCATGCGGCAAAAGTTACGCGTGCAAAGTGTCCTGGCAGGAACCAGGTCGTTAAACCCGAATTCCGAAGTTGGGGAGCACACCCGCCTCGGGTGTGGTCGGCTGCGCCTCGCGGCCGGCATTTTACGCGCGGGACTGTCACGAACACTCGAATCTTTTCGGTGCGACCGATTCTTCCGCGAGGGCGCGGAAAATAGCGCCCGAGGCGGGCGCGATCCCCAGGCATCGTTCCGGCTAGAAACTGCCGTTCAGACTCAGGCCGATGGCGTGCAGATCGAAGTTCTGGTGCTGCTCGAAACGATACGCCGGGAGAATCGCCCAGTTGTCATTGATGCCCAGGCGCAATTCAATGCCCGCGCTTTGAAAATCCTTCTCCGCGATCAATCCGGCCACCAATGAATCGGCGTCCTGATCGCCCTTGCTCACAAAAATCTTGATGCCGGAGTTCTGCGCAATCTTGTAAAGCAAATCGAGGTAGCCCGTGAAACCGACGTTGCCCGACCCACCCGCCGGCGAACTGTGCGTCATGTAAACACGCGCCGAGGAGGTGAACTGTTTGTGCCAGTTCCACGTGACACCCGGCACCACCTGATAAACAGGATTTCCGGCAAAGCGCAGGTGGTTCACCCGCAGATCCATCGACCACCGATCGTTGGGAATGTGCGACACCATTCCACCCAGTCGCCATCGGGGAATGAACGCTCCCCGCAACGCTCCGCCCAAATTCAGTCCCACCACCCAGCGCGCCCCGACGTGCATGTTCCATCCGCCGGACAACTGATGGGCCTGATCCGCAAACCGTTCAAACGCCCGGTATTCCGCCGCCCACGTCATCCCGTGGGGCCGCCGCCAATAGCCGGAGATGAACGCCTCGTTCCAATCCGTCAGGGCCACGCCCGCACCCGAGGTATCCTTCAACGAACTGAACTCGTAACCGGTGGTGATGTTGATGATGGCCGGATTGGTAATCTTGATCTGCTTGTCGAGTTTGTCCCGAGCCGCCTGTTGAATCTCGGGCGAGGGCGCGGCGGGCAACTGATTTGCCGTCGCGACCCACGACTGACCTGATTGACCCTGAATCAGATTCATGGCTTCGGCATTCAACTCCGGCGCCATCGGGTCAAGTAACTGTTGCAACGCACCGACATTCACCTGCTCGCCATTCTGCGCCGCCCAGATGCCCGCCCACAGGTTCACGTGGGGATCACCGGGCTGGGCTTGTTGGTACTGGCGCAGTGTGTGTTGAAAAACTTCGCGATCCTTTTGTTGGGCAGCCAGTCGCAACTTTTCGCGGTACACAAAGGCCGATTGCGGAGCGATGATGTGCGCCGTCTCCAGTGCGTGCCAGGCGCGCTTCGGGTCATTGCGAATCCTCGTTGCGTCGGCAACCCCGAGCCAGCCTTTGATCGATTCTGGATTCGCTTCGATGACTTTCTGAAACCCGCGCAATGCGCCGCTGGAATCGCCCGACAGCCTTTCGATGCGCGCCAGTTCCAACAGTGCCTCTTCGCGCTCGGGCGAAAAGTTGGCCGCCTGCGTGAGAATCTTTCGGGCATCGTCAAAGCGTCCGGCGGATACGAAAATTTCACCGGCCGACGCGAGTGCGTTGTAGTTGCCCGGAAATCGTCCGGGCAACTGGGCGGCCAGTTGTTGACCGCCGGCAACATTGCCAAGCGCGACCGCGCGCTTCGCTTGAAACACCGCCTGCCGCACCGCCAAATCAGGATCGCTGGCGGGACGATTCGCATACGCCGCCGCCTCGGCATCCATGTCGATGGCGGACAACATCCCGGCCATCACCAGACCGAGTTCCGAATTTTGGCCGCCCGTGCGTTGATCCAATTCCAGCGCCTGCTGGTAAGCCGGCGTGCTCCGCCCCTGCGCGTCGAGTACCTTGAGGTATCCGATGTGTGCGCCGAGACCGCCTGACGCCGCTTGGGGCATGGCCTTCGAATACGCCGCCAACGCGTCACGCCAGTTGCCCTGCCAAAACATCTCGTTGCCGTATCCCATCAGCGCTTCGAAATTGTCTGGCTGTTTCTCCAGCACCTTCCGGAACTTGCTGGCGGCCGTGTAATGCCGGCTCAACCAGGCCTGATAACGTGCTTCCTGCAATACCAAGTCGAGATTGCCCGGTTCAGCCTGCTGCTTCGCCTTTAATGCCGTCAAAGCCGAAACCAGCGTTCCCTGATTCGCGTTCCATGCCGGGCCGGTTTGCGGCGTAACTGGCGCATTCGGAATTGCCGGCACGGAAACATTGCCGGTCAGTGGTGGATATTGGGAAACCGTCGGCGAACCGGGGCCGATATTCCAGCGCGGACGAATGGTTCCCGCAGAGACGGGCGCAGTGATCACGGGCATTTCAATCCCGGGAATGGAGGGTGGCTGCGCTCCGTAGGTTGTGTTCCAGCGCGGTTGAACGCCCGGTACGGTAGCCGACGGCACAGGGACGGTCACTACCGGCACGGTGACGTTGGTCAACGGCCATTGCGATTGCGGCGCGCCACTCCCCGGCCACGCGTCCGGAGATTGTTGGTAACGCTTCGACCAGACTGGTCCATCCAATTGCGCGAACGACGGTGAAATGAAAACCAGGGACAGGGCAGCGAAGACGATGCGAACAACCATTCGAAACCCGAACGGCCGGAAAATTTGACGTGGATTTCGACAGAGCGGCACGGTGAATTCGGGTGTGTTTTGCAGTCCGTCGCTCAAGCGCATCAATCGGCCTTTTGGTTGTCGTACCAAGGCCTAACCACGCTAGCAAGCACCCAACAACTCGCAAGCAAAAAGGCATGCTCAAGAAGGTGAGGGAGTCCGATGAACAGCACGCGCGGAGGTTGTTGAAACATGCCTGCGACCGTTCAATCTAGCTCGGAAGAAGGGACGATGTTTCATGTCAAAAACCGACCCGACCCGTTTAAAGACTGTCACGCTTACAAATTACCACTTTCCTTATCCGATGTTCGTTCTTTCTTGGCAGCCTTCGGTTTGTCCAGTTTCTTCATCTCCCTGTTGGCACCCTTTAGTCGCTTTTCTGCTTCTTTGACATGTTCGGTAGCAGGAAGATTTTCTGGCGCAATCCCGCCATTCTTGATCATCATATCACGAACATCACGCCCGACCCTATTTGCAGTGCGGTTGAGATTTTCACTGCCTTGGGCACCTTGGGACTTGATACGTTCTGCAGTTTGAGTGACGCGGAAAAAGTTACCTGCCAGCTCTGTCTGCCCCATGAAATCATAGAGAACGTCTTTTTTTCCGATGCCCTTCAACATTTTCAGATCGCGAAGCCCCATGTTGTACATGCCGCGAAAACCTGCATCCTTGAAAAGCCCCATCATCTGGCTGGACAACCCGGCACCGGTAACTACTCCAGCCAAGTTTTTTTCGCCCTGCTTCAACTCGTTTCTGAGTTCAATCCTAACCAGATCAGACAGCGATTTTTGCTCATCGATAATCGAGCTTGCGAATGCCGCAAGGTATACTCGTGCCGTTAGAACTTCTTTCTTCTTATCGTCCGCGTGCATCGCCACGAGAAAGCAGGCGAAACGCGAAAGTTTATATCCGGGAATAGTCTTTCCGTCCTGCTCAAACTCAGCCGGTACGAAAGCGTCTGTAATCGTGATACCCAAGGTCGCGCACGCGGTCATTGCCTTGTTTACAGCCTGCGAAAATGAAGAAGCGCTCTTATAGCCAAGCATCTTCATGAAATCCAATGATGCCCAGTGCCTCGTTCCGTTTTCACGGGCGTAATCTTCGAATGGGATCAGTTCTTCGCTCATATTTTCACCGCCTCGCAGTCTACCTCACGATGACATTTTGAAAAATAGAAATCCATCCGTTTTTTCGAAGCAAGCCCAGAGAGCACAACGGATCACTAAATCATCACCGGGCCGTTAATTTTGATAGATCGGTTTTTTCCGGTGGGTTTTCCGCAAATAGGTTTGTACTCCGTTGGCGTTGGCGATTGGCTGGCAGTGCCACTTTGCCGCGGGAATCGTTGCGAACGCTCTCTTGTGTCTCCTTGTGTTCTTTGTGGCCATTCCGCGTCCCTATTCAGGCGCGACGCCCGAGCTGCGAGTCACGGTCCAAAATAATTTCGTGAATAAATCTCTTTCGGTGATACCCTAATGCTCGTTGTCAGTGAAAACACCGGCAACTTCAGCCTTTCTGCAGACCCACCGGGAACTCTGCCACGGGAAAATCCAGTAGAACTCATGTTCGTGCCGCTTTGTGACCTCGCATCGCGAAGTCACAACGATTCCGATGATTCGGAATCTCGGAATGCGTTCCGATGACCGGCCCGGCGTGGCAGCGAAAAACCCAGACTCAATAACGGTTATGAATCATTATCTATTGGCGTTCCTCGGGACGCCGGAAATCATTGGCATCCTGGTGGTCGTGCTCATCATGTTCGGCGCAAAGAAAGTGCCGGAACTCGCCCGCGGTCTCGGCCAGGGAATCCGCGAATTCAAGAAGGCCTCAAACGAGATCCAGGACGATCTCGAGCGCTCCATTGAAGCGCCGCCGCCGAAGCCGCGCTCGGATTCGATGCACCCCTAATCGAGCCGGCTTTTCAGCAACCCTTCCGTCATGAGGAATTCATCCTCAACGGCAGTGCTGTGCCCTGATTCGTCGGACGAAACGCACGGACCCGTCAAGCCGTTCCTCGACCATCTTGAGGACCTGCGGTGGGTGATGATCCGTTCTCTGACAATCATTGTCATTTGCACTGTGGCCTGTCTGACCTGCGCGAATCGGATTACCGCGGTCCTGATACATCCATTGAACGAGGCGCGGGAAGTACTCGCCGCGAACTCGCCGGTTGAATCAACCGGACCGGCGGTAATGCGATTGCAAAACGGGAATGGGGTAACGGACCTCGTCCTCACGTCAGACGAATGGCGGCAACTGAAGCTTGAGCCTCCGCGCGGACATGTCGTGCCCGCGCGGCTTGTTCCGAAGCAGGTGGGTCCGGACATGGTATCCACGTTGGTGATTTCCGGCGCAGCACAACTGCAACGACGCGAGGCGGCGTTCCCGCGCCTGGAACAGAAAGGCCCCGGAACACCTTTTGTGGTGGCATTGAAAGCCGCGGGGTACGGCGGGCTCGGGCTTTCGTTCCCACTGGTCTTTTACATCGGCGCGGCCTACCTGCTTCCGGCGATGAAGCGTTATGAACGGCAGTTTCTCGCCCGCGCGGTCGGGTTCGGCACGGTGCTGTTCATTGCCGGAATTCTGTTCGCCTACTTTGTCATGGCGCGCTTGACGATTCAGGCCTCGGTGCAGTTCTCGCAATGGCTCGGGATCTCGACCGCGATCTGGTTCATCGAAGACTACGCCGGTTTCATTCTGCGTCTCGTGTTCGGTGTCGGCATCGCCTTTCAACTGCCGGTGGTCCTGCTTGCCCTGGTCAGTCTCGGTCTGGTGGACTGGCGCCAATTGAATGCCTTCCGACCGTGGTGGATCGTCGTTAATCTCGTGCTTTCGGCAATTCTCACCCCACAGGATCTGACCTCGATGGTACTGCTGGCGTTGCCCCTGCAAATCCTCTACGAATTCAGCATTGGAATCGCCTGGCTCGTCGATCGAAAAAATCGAACCCTTACCTGAAGACGCAAAGATTCGCCGCTTGCCCAATGCGACGGCTATTCAAGCGCTTCGAGGTACTTGCGGATGAGGGCGAAGTCCGGCGGAATCTCGCCGTAGGCCCAGCGCCGTTCAGTGCGATTGTAGCCGAAGCGCTCAAAGGTTCCCTGCCGATCGCGCTGGTAGATGCTGCACCAGTCACTGCCACCCCAGCCGACAATGCAGCTGATATCGTTCCAAACCAGCTTCCGCCAGTAGGCCGCGGCCGCCGCGTCGATGCCGCAATCCAGCAGGCCTTGAATCAACTGGACGAATGGCTTGGGCCACGGCTCGTCGTCGTCGGAATCCGTCGGCTGCGACATGCCGAAGGCCTGCAGAAGGTGTTTGCACATGCGCCCCGGGCTTCGCTTCGGCAGATCCTTTCGACGCTTGAACCAATCCTGGCAATCGCAGCTGTGACTGCGCAGATCAGCCAGGTACCGGGGTTTCGCCTCACCGCGACCTTCAATCAGAATCGTCTTGTTGATGAGGGGAAGGATGAACTCCGTTTCCTCCAGCGACTGGTAGGTTTCGCTGAATCCTTCGGGAATGTCCTCGGTCGAGACGGTTTCACAGACTTTTTCAAGGTCTCGGAGCCGTTTCCCCAGCTCGTTCATTTCATCCACCGTCACTACATCGTCAGCAAAGATCTGCTGTAGGTGGGGCCAAAGCACGGAGCCGGGCCAGTATTTTTGCGCGTCGGGATTGTCGTTGAAAAACGTCGCAAGATCCCAGACCTCCTCCGTCGTGATTTCACCGTCGAGAGTAATCAGCCGGATGCATTTCAGGGTCTCGGTGTGAACATGCTCTTTTTGCATCGGCGATATTGATTCCGATTGCTCGGTTCCGAAAGGCTATGCGTTTAACCGGCGGATTTGCACGCCAAAACAATTCCAGCACCCGACAAAACAACGGAGATGGAATGACAATTCTTTTGACCGAATTTGCTCATGGGGCTAAACCAAGGTGGCTGCGGGCAACCGAAAAGACAGGCGCGTTCCGATTAATGAATTTTCCGATTAGCATGTTGGCAGCAACGAACCCCGGGGTGGCGTACATCTGGCGCACGGCGAGTATCGAGGGCAAGCTGATCATTATTTCATTGGTGATCTTCTCAATCTTCGCCTGGTCGGTGATGGTGTCCAAATCATTTCAAATGCGCCGTGCGCGCCGGTTGAATGACTTGTTTCTCTCCGAGTTCCTCCAACAGAAGAGTGTCATGGATATTCATACCCGGCGCATTGATGTGGAGGGTTGTCCGCTTTTTGCCGTCTATCAAAACGGCTGCGTGGACATGGAAGCCAGATTGCGCACGCCCGACGGTGATCGACGTCACTATATTTCAGTCAAATCCATGGAACATGTGAAGCGCACGCTGGAAGGCACGGTAGCCCGGGAATCGCTGGTGTTGGAGTCGGGTATGGTTTTACTCGCTGTAGCGGTCAGCGGTGCCCCATTTCTGGGCCTGCTGGGGACGGTGTGGGGCGTGATGAATACGTTTGCCGGGATCAGTCAATCGGGCAATGCTAGTCTCACGGCAATGGCACCCGGTGTCTCCGCCGCTTTGGCGACAACTGTGGCGGGTTTGCTGGTCGCCATTCCGTCGATGTTTGGTTACAATTGGCTGGTTCATAACCTGCGGGTGCAGACTGTTGAGCTGGACAATTATGCGCAGGAATTCGTGTCCAAACTCGAAACCGAGTTTCTGAAAGATGAAGACTGAGCGCCCGCCTGTCGGGCCAGGAATGAAATGCGACGATTTTCACAACGCAATCAGCTCGTCACGTTGAGTGAGATCAACGTCACGCCGCTGCTGGACCTCGCGTTTGTGCTGCTCATCATCTTCATTATCGCCGCACCGATGCTGGAATCCTCGGTGAATCTTGATTTGCCGCAGACCAGCACTCCCAGCGAGAGCGAACCGAAAAGAGAAGACATTCGCCTGGTGGAAATTGACAAGGCCGGTGGTTACCGGCTCGACAAGCACCCTTTGACGCTCGATCAGCTCGAATATCAACTCGCGCTGATTCATCGGACAAATCGCAACCTGATTGTCTCGGTTCGCGCGGACAAAAACGGGCGGGTGGACAACGCCATCCAATTGATGGATCGCTGCATTCGCCGCGGCAT
>CALBIE010000411.1 GCA_937893495.1 uncultured Verrucomicrobiales bacterium
ATTCGGATACGTGAGCAATTCGTTGTGGTTCAACTTGACGATAAACGGAATCCGGTGCGCGAACTTGCGCGAAACCGCACCCAGAACTCCGAGCGTTGAAGCCACCGCATTGCAACCACCTTCCAGGGCAAGCGTGACGATGTTCTCCGGATCAAAATAGGCCGGGTTCGGTGCGAAGCTGGCACCGGCTGAATGCTCAATACCCTGGTCCACCGGTAGAATGGAGAGATAACCCGCTCGCGCCAACCGGCCGTTGTCATACAATTGTGCCAGACTCCGTAGCACCTGAGGGGAACGGTCAGTGACTGCAAAAACACGGTCTACAAAGTCGGGACCGGGCAGGTGCAATTGTTCTTTTGGAATGGTTTTGCATTGATGTTCCAAAAGGTCTTTAGCGCCCGCGCCCAGTACTTTTTCAATATCGAGATTCATATTCTGTTTTGTGAACGTTGTTCGTCCGATTTTCCGGGTACCCCCCGGTTTCTTCGCGGCTCCACACGCCAGGTGGCGAAACAGTGCCCGACGCTATCGATCCTACAACCAATGGCCATGGAACCGTAAACGTTCGTTGTTGGAAAAACACTCTTTATTGCTCGTGCACCCCAAGCGTCAGTCCTCCCATGTCAAACCGGCGATGCGACAGCCTGAGGACGTCTTGGACGGATCGAGAAGCTTTCGTTCACGACGGTTCGCACCGTCCATAAACCAGACGGTCAGTGAATCGTCCGTGTTTTCGAACACCAAACCGCCTGCCCGTCCGGATCGAAGTCTGTCACGGCGGCAACTCGCGCGCTCCTGTTGGCGAGCTCCGGTTCGATCAACTACCCTGCTGTTTCACGGCACCATGTGATAAAGATGCATTTCAAGTACATTTATTCTTGCTCTTCCCAGTTTACTTTGACATCTTCTTTCTCTGATGCGACTCAGTGCTTACTCTGATTACTCACTTCGGGTATTGATGCAGGCTGCGCTGCGAAGTCCGGAACGAGTCACCGTAAATGAGGCGGCGGAGACATTCCACATTTCGCGAAATCATCTCGTCAAAGTGGTGCATGACCTTGGCAAAGCCGGATATCTAGCGACGCGCCGCGGCATCGGCGGCGGGTTTACTCTTGCGCGGCGCCCGGAGGAGATTGGCCTTGGCGACGCCGTTCGTCTGGGAGAGGGCTCGGGTGTCGTAATCAATTGCCGCGATCACAAAAGGCAGTTGTGCAGGATTTTCCAGGCTTGCCGCCTGAAAGGGGTGTTGGATGAGGCGGCGGACGCATTTTTTGCGGTCTTGGATCGCTACACACTGGCCGACTTGTTGAAGCAATCTTCAAAAATGAGAACTGTTCTGGGAATCTGATTATATGAATGACTGGCACTTTTGGTTTCTTTCATCGAGAATCCGTCCTTTACCAGAGAACATGTCCGCTGCCCGCGCCTGTTGCCGGCATTTGCCGGCCTGCTCAACGGCCAGCGGAAACAGGAAAAGCTTTGCAACAAAGCCACATCGCGGGGAGGACGGGTTATGTTGAGCAAATCGCAAGCCCGCGCGTTTTTCCTTGGAGGCACAGGTGTTTTCGGTCTCATTTTTATCGCTCTCACGATCGATTCGATGAGGCAGGTTCCCGCACGGACGAACGCCGACAAAATAACTCCGTCCGTTTCGGCCGGCAAACGAATCTGGGAAGATAACAACTGCATGGGCTGCCACACGCTTTTTGGCGAGGGCGCGTACTACGCTCCAGAACTAACAAAGGTTCTTGAGCGGCGTGGCAAACCTTGGCTGCAGCTCTTCCTGAAGGATCCTGAAAAGATGTTTCCCGGCCAGCGAAAAATGGTGAACTACCATTTCAACGATGAACAAATCGATCACGTCATCGCATTCCTCGAATGGTGTGGCCAAGTCGATCTGAACGGTTTTCCAAAAACACCGCCACTGCGGGCTTTGACGCAGACCGTGGTTACCGGGGGCGCAAGCTCGGCGAACGAACCATCCATGTTTACCGCCATTTGCAAGGCATGCCACTCCGTCGGCGGCGTCGGAGGGGTGGTCGGACCCGCGCTGGATGACGTGAAAAACCGCAAGGCACGCGATGAGATGATCGCCTGGATCCGGGATCCCCAAAAACTTAAGCCCGGCACAGCCATGCCTCAAATACCTCTGACCGATGCCCAACTCAACGAAATCGTCGACTTCCTCCTTGGCCTTAGCGGAGGTCCGGCGCCAGCCCCTCAAAAAACCGCTCCAACGGAGAGTTACGAATGAAATACCGATCTCAAAAAGTCGCCTACTGGTTCTTCGCTTCAGCGATGCTGCTGTTGGTGCTTCAAATTGTCTATGGTTTCATCATGGGCTTCGCCCACATTGGTTACGACGTTCTGCACAACTGGATTCCGTTCAACACCGCCCGCGCGGTGCATACCAACCTGCTGGTCATGTGGCTCCTGCTCGGATTTATGGGCACGGCCTATTTCATTATTCCCGAAGAGGCTGACCGCGAACTGGCATCCGTCCCTCTGGCCTACATACAGTTGATCAGCTTCCTCGCTGTCGGTGTGATCGCCCTGCTTGGCTTTCACTTTAACTGGTGGGAAGGCCGCAAGTTTCTCGAAATCCCCCGACCGCTGGACTATTTGGTTGTTGTCAACGTGCTCACATTCCTAGGCAACATTGGCTGGACGGCCTGGAACGCCAAACGCCACACCACAACCTCCATCGTGTTATACATGGGCCTGCTCTTCGCAGCGCTGCTGTATCTGCCCGGAATGATCACATTCGACAATCAGACCGTGGATTCGTTCTATCGATGGTGGGTGGTGCATCTCTGGGTCGAAGGTGTCTGGGAATTGATCATGGGCGGCATCTTGTGTTTCCTCTTGATCAAATTGACCGGTGTCGATCGTGAAGTGGTCGAGAAATGGCTTTATCTGATCGTTGGATTGACGTTTCTTTCCGGAATCCTCGGTACGGGCCACCACTATTACTATATCGGAACGCCGCGTTACTGGTTGATGATTGGTGGCGTATTTTCGGCTCTCGAACCGCTCGCATTTCTCGGCATGGCGATTTACGCGCTGGCAATGGCCAGGAAGGGCGGGCGGAAACATCCCAACAAAATCGCGCTCACCTGGTCGCTCGGCTGTGCGGTGATGTCGTTTGTCGGAGCCGGTTTTCTCGGCATCGCCCACACGATTCCCCAGGTCAACATGTACACGCACGGCACTCTGGTCACCGCAATGCACGGCCACCTCGCTTTCTGGGGCGCCTATGCAATGATTGTGCTGGCGATGATTGCCTACGCCATGCCGCTGCTGACCGGGCGCAAACTGTGGGACACACCCGCCGCAAACATCGCTTTCTGGACCAGCAACATCGGGATGGTCGGCATGACCGGTGCCTTCGGGGTGGCAGGTATCACCCAGGTCGTGCTTGAACGCCGTGTGGGCCTGGATTTCCTGGTCGTGCAAAAGGAGATTCAGATGCACTTCGTGGGGCTCGTGCTCGCGGCGAGCTTGTTCACTATCGGAGTGCTCATGTTCATCTGGATATTTTTAAAACACGGCCTACCGAGAGACGAAGCGCTCGAATTGGATCTAACGTCGGTGGCACCGGTTGCAAAATAAACAATCCAAAGATCGGGCAATTGCCGGAAATGACCGCTTATTACCTCGCCGTTGGAAAAGAAAAAGAAGTATTCCGGCACGCTTGGGAAGCGAAGCTCCCTCTTATGGTCAAAGGACCGACCGGATGCGGAAAGACGCGATTTATCCAGCACATGGCTGACGAACTCGCCCGTCCCCTGATAACCGTTGCCTGCAATGAAGACACCTCTTCGACTGATCTGCTCGGACGTCACCTACTGCTCGGCGGCGAAACTCGCTGGACGGACGGCCCCGTCACGCGCGCTGTGCGGGAGGGGGTCCTCCTTTACCTGGATGAAATTGCGGAAGCGCGCGCCGATGCTCTCGTGGTCATCCATTCTCTCACCGACCACCGACGTGAACTATTCCTGGACCGAACCGGGGAACGCCTGAGTGCCGCTGATTCGTTCATGCTCATCGTGAGCTACAATCCTGGTTATCAACGGAGCCTTCGTGAACTCAAGCCCTCCACGCGGCAGCGCTTTATCGGACTAACTTTCGACTACCCGGCTGAAACGCAGGAAGTCGAAATCGTGAAAGTGGAATCCGGAGTCGAACCGCAAATCGCCAGACGAATTGTCGGCATCGGCCGCAAAATACGCTCACTGGTCGAACTTTCGTTGATCGAGTCCGTCTCGACACGACTCCTTGTTGCGGCCGGCAAACTTGTTCGAGCTGGAGTCCCACCCAGGCTCGCTTGTTTTGCAGCCATCGCGGAACCTGTGAGCGACGACTCCGAGGCTCTCTCCGCCATGCGGCAAGTTATCGAATTGGGAATCTGAAGTTGCCGGCTTCCCAAGAAGCCGGAATTCGAGAAATTCGAGAGGGTAAAAGTCCGTTTTTCAAAATGTTCGACTGGGAAGAAAGCGTGTTCGTTGGATTAAAGGCACTTTACTCGCGCCTGTTGATTCAACCTCACGAACGACGGCGATCCGCAGTGCGCGCCACTCTGAAAGAACACCGAGGCGCTCTCCTCTGTCTCGGCCGCATGCTCACCGGTGGAGACTTGTTGTTGTTTGAGACCGACAACCCGACATTCTGCGCCAACGGTCGCATCTTCCTGCCCAAGGAGATTTCCCACGGACCGACAATCGAAGCGAATCGGTCCTTTTACGAATTGCGCACCATTGTCGCCGCGCTTGCCATTCGATTTCAATGGAACGTCCATACTCCCGCTGAGAATCTGCAAACGCTTCTGACAGACTGCGCCGAAGAATTTCCAGGTTTGGCAGCGAAAATTGATTCCGTCGTGCGCATGCACTGTTTGAACGGTGAATTCTGGAACTTGCTCGGCCGGTTGCCCGACCAGAGTGCCCTCGGGGATGTCGCCGATCCCGATCCATTCGCCGTGTCTTCGCCGGAAGCATTCGAATCCGAAACCGTCACGGAAATCGAGGGCCGGGGTCAAACCAATGTCAAGGTGTTGCCTGAATCCGCTCTCGATGGCCCGGAGAACAACATGCCGGAACATGTTTTCGAAAAAACCGAATCCATCGAGGAGTTCAACGGCCTGCTCCGCAAATCCGATGATGAAGAGACGCTCGATCGCCAGGAGGAGGCGCTGCGAGAAGTGAACATGAAACACCTCATCCGCACGCCGGAACGACCGCGTTCAATCTATCGCGCCGATGTAATGCTGGACGGACTCTGCTTCGAAAGTTCCGATCATACTGCTCCGACAGGTATCCCGTATCCAGAGTGGGATTATCGCAAGGGAGTCTATAAGCCCAACTGGTGCCACCTGACCGAAAGCATTCAGCAGGCGATCGAACCCGGATGGGCCGCCGCTGTGGAAATCAAGCATCGCCGCTTGATATATCGCCTCAAGTCCCAATTTGCCACCATGACCTCAGAGTGGTTGCGATTGAAGCGACAGTCCGCCGGAAGCGAGTTCGATCTTGATGCGATCGTTGATTCACGGGTGGATTGCCTCACAGGCCGGACTCCAACGGAGAATTTCTACGAAGATCGCAAACGAGACTTGCACGATATTTCAGCTGTTATTCTGCTGGATCAAAGCTATTCAACGGATGCTTGGCTCAACAACATCCGTGTGCTCGACATCATCACACAGTCGCTTTATTGCGTGGGCGAAGTACTTGAAGATTACATCGAATCCTTTGCCGTTGCGGGGTTTGCCTCCAACACCCGGCGAGCCTGTCGGTTCAATCTGCTCAAGGATTTTCATGAACCCTGGTCAAACGCGAAGAACCGCCTCGGTGCGGTTCAAGCCGAAGGGTACACCAGGATCGGTCCGGCGTTGCGTCACGCGCAGGAGAAACTTTTCAACGAGAAAGCCCGACGCAAGATTGTCATTCTCCTAACGGATGGACGGCCATGCGACTATGACCGTTACGAAGGTGAACATGGAATTCAGGACGTAAAGAAAGCAATCGAGTCCGGGCTGCTCCACGGGATTCACAGCCACGCGTTTGCCATCGAAAAGCAAGCAGCGGAATACTTTCCCAAGATGTTTACGGGGCGACATTTTGATATTCTATCGTCCCCGGACCGGTTGGGTGGCGCATTGTGCAAGCGTTTTGGCCAACTGATGACCGCCTGATCACAATCGCAATGACAGCAATGCAATCGTTATGGCAAAAAGACCGTGTTGGGTCGATGTTCAAAACTGACTTCGGAGCGCACGGCTAACGGATGGCGGCGGCGGATCGCTTCTCCAATTGATTCGTCACCGGCTCAAGAGTGGCCAGGTGCCGTTCCGCCACCACCTTGAGGCGGGCCACGACGTCCGGATGCAGTGACGCCACATTGTATTTCTCCGAAGGATCCTGTTCGAGTTGGTAGAGCTCAGGAATCTCGTGCACCTCACGCTCCGGCCCGATTCCATAACAACCTTGCGTGATGAAATGGGCCTTCCAAGGCCCTTCACGCACGGCGAAAAGCTTCTCTTCACGCCAGTAAAACACCGTATCCCGTGGTCCCTTTTCGGTCGAGCCCAGCAGTAAGGGAGACAGGTCGTAGCCGTCGAGCACCCGGTCCTGCGGCGGGATTGCCCCGGCCAGGGCGCAGAATGTCGGCAAGAGATCCATGGTGGTGCCCATCTCCATTTGCACTTTGGGAACAATCTTGCCAGGCCACCAAAAAACGGTCGGTTCCCGCATTCCACCCTCGTACGTGGTGCCCTTGCCCTGACGAAGCAAACCCGCGGAACCGCCATGCGTTTTGAAAGGCAGCCACGGTCCGTTGTCGGATGTAAAAACCACCAATGTGTTACGATCCAAACCCAACTCTTTCAGGGTCGCGAGGATTCGCCCGACTCCGGCATCGATCTCCTCAACCACATCACCAAACAAACCGCGGCGGCTCCGGCCCCGGTGTTCCTTGCCAGCAAACAGCGGGATGTGCGGCAGGTTATGAGCGAGATAAACGAAGAACGGCTGATCCCGATGCGCTCCGATGAATTCGATCGCCTTGTCCGCGTAACGGCCGGTCAACGTATTCTGATCTGCCGGTCGTTCCACGACCTCCGTGTCATGAAGAATCGGCACGTTGTACTGCTGGGTCGTCGCCGCATACTCTGCATCCTTGGCAGCCTCTTTTCCATAGCCCGGGAAACCTGGCAAGGCATCCATGTCATTCGAGTAAGGCACGCCCCAATAGGTGTCGAATCCATGGGCGGTCGGCAAATACTGCGGCAGGTGGCCCAGATGCCATTTACCTATGGCGGCGGTGGCATATCCCTGCGCCTTTAAAAGCTCTGCCATGGTGATCTCAGAAACCGGCAATCCGCCTTCCGAATTCGGAAACAAAACGCGGCTCCGCGCGGACATCATACCATTCCGGATTGGAAGACGCCCCGTCATCAACGCGGCGCGACTGGGCGTGCACACACTGGCACCAACGTAGAAA
>CALBIE010000412.1 GCA_937893495.1 uncultured Verrucomicrobiales bacterium
ATGATCATTGCGATCCGGAATCGACATTTTCTCAAAGGGACTGCAGAACGGTCCTTCATCTTTCAAAGGTGTTTTGAAAACAAATCAACCTCCGGCCATTTCTTGACGGCATTTGCGGCCCGATGCAATGCGGAATCAATCGCGCCATCCGAGAGACCCCTTTTGCCATTTCGCATATTAAACAGCATTGCCCAGCACAATCCGTCATGTCGCCGAACCAACAGCGTGTAGGTTCCCGGCAGACTGCCGCCGTGCCAGAAATTTGCGCCGCCGCCGCGCACGGGGCGAACCAGCCAACCGCAGCCATAGAAGTAATCCTTCAGTCTTCCGTCGGCATCACGAGAAACCGGAGCCACGGGCGGTGCGTACAGTTGTTGAGACAGTTCCTTCGGCAAAACTTTGTTCTTCTCAATCGGTTCGAGCGCCGCCCCGAAGCGCACGAGGTCCACCGCCGAGGAAATCCATCCACCATGGGCATCCATCGCCTCGAGGTTAAACGCGCCGTAAGGCCACGGCACCAGCCGCTCGTTCAACTCGAAAACACTTTTCCCTTTGCCCGCATCCGGCATGTAGTAACGGACTTCCCCATCGGCCCGGTCTTGAATCCGCGTCTTACCGAGTCTCATCCGTTTGATACCCATCACCGCAAAAATATTTTCCTGAACAAAGCGCTCGTACGACACGCCCGACGCCACTTCGATGATTCGCCCCAGAATGCAGTAGCCGAGATTTGAATAGGCGTACTTCTGCCCTGGATCGAACTGTAGTGGTTGCTTGAGCATGTAGCGAATGACCGCTGCCGCATCCGCCGGTTGGCGCGTCCGCATCTCCTTCGCAATTGCCACGGAACGAAACATGGGGTCAAAGCTCGTGTCCCGATCCCATCCACCCGTGTGATGCAGCAACTGGTGAATCGTAATCTTTTTCCAGCGCTTGTCCTTTGGTGAGAGCGGGAACCTGAAAAACTTTTCCAGCCAATCAATCGCAAGATCATCCAGCTTGATCCGGCCCTGTTCAACCAGCTTGAGCACTGCCACGCCGGTAATGGGTTTGGAAATGCTGGCGATGCGGAATAACGATTCAGGCTGAACGGACTCTTTCTTCTCGACATCGGCCCAACCGTAACCCTTGGCATAAACAAGCTTGCCGTTCCTTGTCACCGCGAGTGTTGCGCCCGGCACACCTCGCGGCTTCATGAACTTCTCCACTTCGTCGTCGAACGACTGAAAGGGGTTTGGGGCTTTCTGCGAAAACGCAACTGTGCCCATGGCCGGAAGCGAAAGTCCGGTGGCCGATGCTTTGAGAAATTTTCTACGTCGCATGTGGGTCGATGATAGCGAAAGTTTTCCGGATGTCGTGTTGAAGTTTTCTGGTGAGCCCTCAACAATTTACTCGGACTCGTTCCATTCGCACCCGCCGCAAACCCGCAGACAGGAATGTCACCGCTACCGTTCGCGTTTCACTTCTTCTCTCCCTCCCGTCCACATCGCATAAGCGAGCAGCAGAAAGATGAAAAAGCAGGCGGTGAATCCCCAGGTGCGCGGATGTTCCCACGGAACCAGAAAGCGATTGGCAATATCACCGAACACTTCGAGCGGTCGATTCAACACACTCCAACTGTTAAATCGCTGGAATCGGCCAATGTAGATGCCGAAGCTGGCCAATCCCAACGCGGCCACGGCAAATCCCCATCCGGCACGGCATCCCCATCGCGAAACGACGCGGTCCTGCATCATTCGCAACGAAACAAACGCCAGCATCACGCCGGTCCATGCGAACATCATCAACAGCAGGATATCGTACCACAGCGGCACGGCAGGACGCGGCACGAGGTGCACGAAATCCGTGATGATATACGGCGCGTTCGGGAGAAAGAGCAGCCATCCGCAGGCACAGGCGAAACGAGCGAGGCGCAATCGAACGGTCCATTGATCCGCAAGGCAGAATAACAGCGCAAACGCCAATGGCATCCACGCGAGAATAAGATTCCACACCAGGTAAAGATGATGCCCGCGCCCGCTGTAGAGCACGCGAGCGGCGAGCATGGCAATCGCCATTCCCGAGGCAAGCCCAAGTATGGCGATTCGGCTCCATGGAAGCATTGATTTTCGCGCCAACTCGAAGAGGTGCAAAAAGATTTCATCAATCTGATTCGAAACGATAGTCAGGTGATGCATTGCAGATCGATTCAGTCGATAAACAAGATTCGAGATCGCCCGGCTCGATGGACTACGAATCGTACAGGTATTGTGCGACACCGCCAGGTCTTGGACTGCGCCGGTGCTCCGGCGCTTTCCTCGAAGTGGAGAATTCCCCTATCGCCTCCGCAGGGAATTCCAACGGCTCCAGCGTGAAACTCTTTCGTAAGATAATCGCAAAGTGACAGCACCGCCGAAAAGCGGCGCGGCAGCGCACGCAGTCCAAGACGCTGCCGCGATTTCGCCGGCCCTCGCGCGTGCCACCGAAGCCGAATGTCTTTTGCCATTTTCATTGAATTGATTACGAATTAATCAACCGCGTATGCCCGTCGTTTGTTTGATCTGTTTGCTCCGGGAGACTGTCCGTACTTTGAACCACCCTCAGTGCGCCGGTACAAGCAATTGCGATACCGAACAACAGTTCGCGATGGCAGCGCCAATCAACTCATTTTACTGCATCATTCAATATGAACCACGTCGATGTCCTTCCTCTTCCTGGAGATTGTCCAGCCAGTAGCCGACGAAGAACCGCTTCTGCTCGGGGAGAAACTTATCCGATGTGCCGACAATCGGACGCAGCGCGGTGCTCATCTGCAACACGACCACGACGAACACGGTCAACCATACGTGCATGACGCCGCTGTCTTTATTGGTGACGAGGGATCGAAATCCGGCGCCAAAGAAACTCACCGCGAAGTACATGGCGACCGCCCAGAAGAGCAGATGCAGCGAGCCCATCACAACGACGGATTCGGTCGATTGCGAGAACACCCACGCCACCGGCGCAAACCCTATCAGCAGCAGGGTCATCAACGCGAGCAACCCCGCCACCAATCCGGCCACTTGCCGAATCGACGCCCGGCTTCCGGCCAGGCAGGTGAAAATATACAAACTCGGCAGGCAAATGAGGCCGGACCACAAGAGGCCTCCGGCAATTTTTACCGGCGCCGCCCACAATTGCTGCCCACCAGCAAAGGTGCCGACGACGACTCCGTAGAGCACAGCGCAAAGTCCCGCCAAACCAAAAAGCAACAGCACGACCGTTCGCGCGCTGGCTTCGCCCAATTGAAACAGCACCCGCCGCGGTTGTCGCAGGAGCGCTTCGAACGCCGATCCAATGCTGTTGATCGGCAACTTGTCTTCCGCCGTGAACGCAGGTTCCGGTGGCGTGTTTGGATTCGCCGGATTCACCGGCAGACTGGGTGGGGTAGGTTCATTCATGGTTTTTCCTGGTTGAGTGTTAACTTGAAATTAGTCGCAGCACGGAATTGAAGACCGCCTCGTAAAATGTCCCGCTCAACGCATCGTCGCGGAGGAACTGCACCGGCAATCCCGGCGAGCCAATGAATGGCCGCAGATTCCACGAAAGTTGCGCGCCGAAGAAGAGATTGCCCGCCAGCCACGACAACATCACGCGCCGCGCGACGGCCGCATCGCTGCTCCAATTTTTCAGAAACTGCATCAGGCGCAGATTGCCCGCGACGCCTGCGAACGCGATCACGACCACCTGCAGCAGCAACACGAACGCATGAACGTTTCCTGACCGCCCTCCCGCCTCGGCCACACTCGGCGTGTTCATCACCAGGAAGAAAAGTATCGGGCTGAATCCGGCGAGGATTGCCGATGTGATTGTGAAACTCACCAGCACCGCAAACAATGATTCGCGAAAGCGCAGGTTCAGTCCCAATAGCGGCGCGAGCATTCCGTTCAGCGCCGCGTTACCGAAAACCGTCAGCAGGATCACCAGCGGAAATTTGACCGCCGCATAGAATGCCTGCTCCCCTGCCCGCCACATGCCAATCGTCGCACCGTAGATGCCGCTACCCACCACGATCACGAAGACAAAAAAAGCGGCACGGGCCAAATCGTTTTCCCGGGTCCAATCAATCAACCGGTCTGCTTCACCGCGAAGCATCACCGGAACCTGCTCCAGCCGCAGCGAGGAGGGATTCAAGGCCCCACCTCCACCGTCCGAAAGATCACCGTTCTTGCCGCTTCGAATACCGTCTCAAAGAAACTTCCCTCGAAGAGGCTCGGACCAAGGAACATCACCTCATCGTCCGGTCGCCCCACGAATGGTCTCAGCACCCAGCAGATTTGACTGCCGAGAAACAGGTTGCCTGCCAACCAGGCCAGGAGCACCCGCTTGGCCGCTCGATCCGAATCGTCCCATGAACCGGGACGCCCCCTCACCCGCCCTTCCGCCTTCGCGCTGCTTTGGCACGACAAGTCGGGCACCCTCTCTCCCATCGGGGGAGAGGGATGGGGTGAGGGGGCGTCCCGGTTCATGGCTGCCAGGCGCGAATCGTAATCCGTGGGCCCTGCCATCGAACGCAACAGTGGCATCAAACGCACATTCGCCATGACACCCGCGAACCCGATTGCCACGACGATGGTGAACTGCATGAAACGATATCCGTAAAAAGCGGAAGAGTGTTCGAGGTCGAACGTCGGAATGTTCCAGACCACGAAGGCTTGAAGAGGCGCGAATCCGGCGAGGATGGTCGCGAGCATCGCGAAACTCATGAGGACGGCGACGAATGATTGCCGAAAGCCCATTCGCACCCCAAACAAAGGTGCCAGCATTCCATTCAACAACGCATTGCCGATAGCCGTCAGCAGCAATACCAATGGCAGCTTGAGCCCGGCAAAAATCGCCTGAAGCGGTGCACGCCAGATGCCAACGGTCGCACCAAAGGCGAATCCACCGATGGCAATGACGCAGAGAAAGTAAATCGTCGGCGCATTCTCGCGCGATTCCGTCCATCGCCGAATCTCGTCCGCTTCGCCGCGCAGCAGCGTGGGGATTTGGTTCCATCCAAAATGTGAAAGCGCGGTCATGCTCGTCCTCTCAATGCGACGCGATTTGAACGTTCCACGGTTCCAATCCCGCCCGACGTTTCAGCCTCAGAACAAATCGAAAGATTTCACGCCGCACCTCACGATAGAATTCACCGTTCGTCGCCCCCAATGGCCAGAGGCACGGGCCGTGATTTACCCAAAGAACGGTCGCGGCGGTAAAACCGAGCAACCAGAATTGCGCCTCCCAGAGTTGGCGCCGAATTCCCACCACCGACCGATCAGCCGCGGCCAATCGTTCCAGGTGAAATGCGATGTGTCCCGCCTCGTCACGGAGAATCAGTGCACACATCTCCTTGAGCGGCCGATCTTCAACATTCCGCTTGAGAACTCGATAGTAGGCGCTGCTGACAATTTCCGTCAGCAGAAGGGTCTCGAGTTCGAATCTCACGCCCAGGAATCTGCGAACGGCACAGAAGGCGGAGAAGCTCCAATGAGTCTTGATATGTTTTCCGCCGAACCGATCAACCGCCCGCCCGAGCAATCGTGCATGCCCCTTCTCCTCTTCAAACCACGCATCGACCACCCGCTGCACGTTCCTCGTGCAAGACCGAAACGCTTCCGCGTCAAATGCGATCAGGCAAGCCGGCCCGCCTCCGTCCCCCAATTCGAACTGTTCCAGAGATGGCAACAGCGCGTTGACGATTCCGGGACTTATTCGGGTTGCGACATCCCAATCCGGCTCGGGTCGGTTGCGCTTGTTTCGCTCGAAGTGTCGTACCCATTTTTCCCAATCCACCTCGCGAAGAGATTCCGCCGACGGAGCGGTCAGCCGGCCCAGTTCCCGACCAGCACGAGATGACAGATCCTTCATCAGACTCATGGCGACTCGCATCATCGATATCTTCATTCTGCATCCTTTCCTTTGAATTCAGCTACTGCCCGACCGCAATACAGGTTTCAAATTCCGTGTTGCCCTGAAAAAACAACTCGCGCGAAATGTTCTCGAGCGCGGATTCCACCTTCTGAATTTGGAAGTCGGGCGTGGAGGTTCCCGCCGTCAGGCCAACAACATCCGATTGCCGAAACCAATCCCCCATCAAATCGGATGCCTGCTGAACGTAATGCACCTGCGCGCAATGAAGTCGGCAGGTCTCGACCAGTTCGCGGGTGTTGTTGCTGTTTGCGCCGCCCACCACCACCACAACGTCGCACTGCTTCGCCAATGAAATGGCAGCTGATTGGCGCTGCTTGGTCGGCTGGCAAACGGTATCGATAAATCGGACTTTGGAATCAGGAAAACGCCGACGGAGGACATTGACCAGGTGCTTGACCCGCTCGATTGGCTGGGTCGTTTGAGCACAGACTCCAAATTTCGGTCGGGCAGTCATTCGATCAATTTCCTCCTCGGCGAGCACAATGTCGCAGTCTTCGAAATCTTCCGTCATCCCACGCACTTCCACGTGACCGCGTTTGCCGATAATCACCGGATGATAACCTTCTTCAACCAGCAGACGTATCGCCCGATGCGCGTGATGCACCAGCGGGCAGGTCGTATCGACCAGTTTCAAGCCCATCGCTTCAGCATGTGCCCGGGCTTTGTCCGAAGCGCCATGGGCCGTGATGATGGCCGCCGTCGTTTCAACTTCCGTGGCCGAATTCGCAAAACGGATTCCGCGCTCCTGCAACCGTTGAAGAACCGCTTCGTTGTGAACAAGCTGCCCAAGAATCGTAATCGGCCCGTCCTTCGCGGCTTCCTCCGCCATCGTGATGGCATCG
>CALBIE010000413.1 GCA_937893495.1 uncultured Verrucomicrobiales bacterium
CTCCTCGATCTGGCTCGCGAAATTGGAATCGTAGCATTCGATGTTAAATTCGAAATTGAGACGTAAACTGCGCGGGTCCCAATTGGTCGATCCGATCAGTGTCCACGTACCGTCCACCACCATAAGTTTGGTATGATCAAAAGGCGGTGGCGTGTGCCAAACCCTGACATTGTGCATGAGTACCTGCCACAGACCGGCTGCAGAGGCCCATTGAACAAACGGTAAATTATTCTGGCCCGGAAGCACGATATCGACTTCGACGCCACGTCGGGCAGCCTGAGTCAATGCCAGGACGAGCGCTTCATCCGGCAAAAAATACGGAGTTACGATGCGCACTCGCCGACGGGCCGCATTTAACGCACCAATGAAGATCCACCGGAGTTTGCGGTGTTCACCGTCCGGTCCGTCCGAAATGGCTCTGGCAAAGATATTACCCGACGGTTTCAATCTTGGAAACTGCGCTTCCCCTGAAATGATTTCGCGTGTCGTAAACTGCCAATCGTCCGCGAAAGCCTCTTGCATTTGTCCCACAACCGGGCCTTCCACTCGAAAGTGAATATCTTGAATCGGGCGCTTGGGTGATTCCTTGAGCAAGTTGCCAGCCCGAATGTTCATTCCGCCGGTAAACCCGACTACGCCATCCACTACCAAGATTTTCCGATGGTTACGCAGATTTATTCCCATCATCTGCCAGGGATTGAGCGTGGGCAGAAACCGTTCCGTCGGCACACCGGAACGGCGCAACAATCCGACGATTCCGGGAAATGAGTATCGGGCTCCCGTGTCATCTACCAGAACGCGGACCTCAACCCCTCGTTTCACAGCCGCCGCCAAACGGTCAACGAAACGTTTTCCAGCGATGTCCCGGTCGAAAATGTAAGTGATCAGATTGATGGTCCGTTTCGCATCATCAATGGTTCGAAGCATTTCCGGTATCGCACGGTCGCCGTTGGTAAAAGGCACCAGACGATTGCCGCCGATGAGCGGACGTTTCGTGACGCTGTTGACGAGCTTTGACAGGTCGGTAAGGTGTTCTCCCTCGTTCGTCAGATGATCGCTTAATCGGCGCGTCGAACTCGATTGAAATCCCGTTCCTGATTGCACGAATTCGTGCCCGCGCCAGAGCGAAACGGCGTGGCGTTGAATGCGATTGATACCGAAAAGCACGTAAAGAACCGGACCGACTACCGGTGCGAACCAGATAAATCCGACCCACAAGACGGCGGTGCGTGCGTCGCGCTTGTGAAGAATCGCATGACCCGACGCAATCGCGGCCATTGCCAGCGTGATGGCAACAGCGAGATACGGCCAGATTTCAGCCAGTTCTCTGAGGAAATCCATCTTGATACACCGCGAATGTTCTGAACGAATGACTGGACGCTCGCAATGGGAGCATCGAGCAATCAATCCAGACGCTTAAGAATCCGAGGGAGGTTCGGCGTGCAGCCCCTCTGTCTCCATCCAACTGACGGCATGCTTGATCAGCGCAAGCGAGTCCGGGAGGCCAAGTTTGTGTTTGATGTTTTCCCGGTGCGCATCAATCGTTTTTGAACTCACACCCAATTCGCCCGCAATCTGTTTGTTGTTCCTGCCTTCGCCCAACATGCGGAAGATTTGCAGTTCTCGCGTTGAGAGACTTTCAAGCCCGCCTTTGCGTCCTTCGGCCTTGTTTTCGACCAACCGTCTATGAACCTGGTTCGCAAGAATGGGGCCTACATAGACGCGGCCCGACAATACCACACGAATCGCTTCCACCACCGTGTCCGGATTCTCCTCTTTCGATAAAAACCCCCCAGCACCCGCCTGCAATGCCCGTTCGGCAATAAGCGCGTCAGTATGCCGGGATACGACCAGAAATTTCATTTCAGGAAGTTCTTTCTTCAGCGAATTCAAAACCTCGAAGCCGTCGCCGTCGCCCAGTCCCAAATCGAGCACGGCCAGGTCTGGCTTCTGCTCTCGCGCGAGCTTAATACCCGATGCGGCGCCGTCCGCCTGTCCAACACATTCCATATCGGCCTCGCGACTGATCAATTGCACGTAGGCAAATCGAATCAAGGGATGGTCGTCGATTACGACGATGCGTTTCTTTGCGGTTTTGGGCATGATCTAGCCTTTCTGGATTCGTCTGCGACGAAGACCATAATCAACCCTCAAGCAGTGGGATAAAAGAAAAAAAGCAGCGCATCATTGGCTGCTTGTGCCGGCTGTTTTCAATAAAAGTATCGTCCGAAAAACACTCCTGCACCCAGCCTGATTTCAGATCGAGTGGAAACGAACCGGTTCTCGGAATCCTGAAAGTCCACTCCAACGCCCACAACTCCACAGTTGCAAATCACTACTCCTTTTTCGGCGATTCTTTCACAACGGCCTTTTCCGTCGGTTTCGCAACCTTTTTTTCCGCGACAGGTGGCTTGGCCGTCGTCTTCTTTGCCGGCACAATCTTTTTTGCAGCTGGTTTGACAGGTGCCTTCTTTGCAGCAGGTTTGGAATTCGGATTCTTGACCGGTTCCAAGGACTTCGGTGTTATTTTGGCTGGCTCAAGTGGCTCTTTTCTGACTCCTGGAACAGGCTTTGTTTCGGTCTTCTTTGGCGTCGGTTTTTCGGTCAGGGTTGGTTTCAACAGCGGAGTCGGAACTAATGGAATTGGTGAGTCCTTCTTTTCTTCTTCTTTCTTCTCCGCCATAAAGTCAGAACGTTTTTTGAGGAACGAATCTACGGTCCATTTAGAAACCAGGTATGTCCATTTATTAAAACCCGTTTGCCGGCTGAGCTTCTCTTCCAGTTTTTTCAGGTTTTCCGAAAATTCTTTGTCGAGTCGCTCCTTATCTTCAGGTTTTTCATCCTTCACCGGCGTGCGCGTTTTGACCGGATTACCCGCAACGGTCACTTGAAAATAGTAATCATCGCCCTCGGTTTTATTGCCAATCTTAACGTCGTAATTAAATCCGTCGAAAGTGGCCAGCTTAACGCCGGTCGGCTTGTCCAGTCCGAGCTCCTCAGGTTTCTTCCCTGTGACGACGTCCTGAAAAGATGGTGAACCCAGCGGATTGCCGACGGACGATACTTTGTTCGT
>CALBIE010000414.1 GCA_937893495.1 uncultured Verrucomicrobiales bacterium
GAGTCTGCCGCGCACGGCGCTGAAGGACGAAGGGGCGAATTATCTGCGGTTTGAATGCGAAAGTTGGCTGTTTCGATTCGTGGATGATTTTGAAGTTTTTTTTGATGAGAAGGGTAGATTGATCCACGTACGATCCTCGGCGCGGACCGGCTACTGGGATCTCGGAGTGAACCGCAATCGAACGGAGTTGGTTCGCCAACTGCTTCCAGTCGAGATGAAGGTCGGTGAACCAAAACCGACCTCGGTCTAGATCTGGTTCAGTTTTTGATGGACGATGCGAGCGAGACAAAATCAAATCCGGCGGCCGCCTACGCGACCGCCGGTTCGATTTCGATAGAAGCGAGTAGCGGATATAAGAAAACCCGGCTCGCTTTTGCAGGTGAGGTGGGGTGGTCATCCCTGATTGGAAGAGACAGGGACGGTCGGAAAACTCTGAAGGAATTTCGATTGACCATAAACCGATTCACAACAGCAGTAATAGCAACGGCTATGCCATCCTCAGACAGGGACGGATAATCAGGGTTTTACCGCAGCGAATGACTATTGTTGGAAGTGGAATGACTAAATATCGACAATCGCCCGACACCAGGTGAATGATTTCCCGCACCGACCAGTCATTTTCAAGCTACAGTGAGCGCCGTATCCGGCGGTTAATAATATGAAAAACAAGGTCCTGATTTTCCTCGCGTTGATCCATGCTGGTTCGACATTGCTGGCCGATAACTGGCCGCGATTCCGGGGCCACAACGGAACTGGCAATTCGACGAACCAATTTGCTGCCAAGTGGACGGAGACATCTTTCAAGTGGAGAACGAAACTTCCCGGACCCGGCCACGGTTCACCAACCGTGTGGAATGGCAGGGTGTTCGTGTTGTGTGGCAACCGACAAACCGGCGAGCGTATCACGACTTGCGTGGACGCTACGACCGGCAAGATTCAATGGGCGTACACGCACGAGGCAGAGACGCACAGGACTCACAAGTTCAATACGTTTGCGTCCAGCACTCCCGCTGCGGATGCGGAACGCGTTTACTTCAGTTGGGGAACGCCGGCCAAGCTGACCTTGATCGCCTATACCCATTCGGGGGAAAAGGCGTGGGAAAGCGATCTCGGGCCAGTGAAGGGCGGGCATGGTTTCGGCGCCTCACCGGTGGTTTACAGGGACCTGATTTTATTGAACAACGATCAGGACGGCGTCAGCTCGCTCATTGCCGTGGACCGCAAGACGGGAAAAACCCGCTGGAGCATACCGCGCGATAGCAAACGGCTGAGCTATTCGTCCCCATGCGTTTATCGCAATGCAAAAGGTGAGGACGAAGTCATCTTCACGAACTGGCATCACGGCATCACGGGAGTCAATCCAGAAACGGGCAAGGTGCTTTGGGAGAATGACGTGTTTGGGAAGCCATCACCCGAGCGGGCGATTGGTTCGCCCGTGCTGGCCGGCGAACTTGTTATCGGTTCGTGTGGATTTGTCACCAAACTCAAACACATTGTCGCGCTGAGACCCGTCCCGGGAAAAAAGGCGGCGGAGGAAGTCTGGCGGATCGAACGATCCGTTCCCCACATTCCGACCGCCCTGGTGGTCGATCATTTGATTTACCTCTGGAATGATCAGGGAATCGTTACCTGCGCGAAAAACCAGACCGGCGAAGTGCTTTGGAACGAGCGAGTCAGTGGTGAAATCACCAGTTCACCCGTGCGCGCGGGCGACAAGATTTTCTGCGCAGCGAAGGACGGCAAAGTGACGGTGATTCCGGCCAACGGAAAATTCGAGATTCTGGCCGTCAACGATCTCAAGGAGCAATGCTTCAGCACGCCCGCCATCGCCAATGGCCGAATGTACTTCCGCACGGCTGATCACCTGATTGCGGTTGGCAATTGACCGTTCGCGTCAGCTGACAATTTGCTTGAATTGAGAGGCGTCGAGCAAGGGAACCGATTCCGTCGTGACATTTCCGGCAGCGGCGAGTTTCGCGATCTGTTTCAGGACCGCTTCATCGGATTTACCACTGAGAATCACGGCACCATCGTATCGCCCGACGCACCAGTACTGCGCCTCAACCTTCAATCCTGCTTTCGCAGCGGCCTTGGCGAATTCCTTGGCACGGGATGCCGATTTTCGCATATCCTTCGCGCCCTTGGGCGTGAACCGAATTAAAATAAGATAACGAGCCATAGTGTTTCTTTAATTGGTGTATTTTCGACTGAACAGAGGCCAGCCTACTCCGATGCATCTCGTTCGCCCTTCCGTTCCTTGCGAAATACTGAACCCGTGTTGCACCAGGAAACGGCCGAGAACCGGGAAATAGGAGGATGATGTCATTCAGCCGAAGATCAGTCGGAATAGCGGTCGCAATCCTGGCTCTGATTCTGGTAGCCTGTGGAGACCGATCTGCGCGGGAGGAATTACTCTATCCACAGGATGCCGGCTATCAGGATTGGGTCGGTAAACCGGTCGCACTCAAGTTCGTCGCATTGGACGGACGGGAAATCGACATTACCCGGTTCCGGGGCAAAGTCGTCCTGCTGGATTTCTGGGCGACATGGTGCGGACCGTGTATGCAAAAGCTACCCGAACTCAAGGATGTTTACCGGCGATTCAATCCAATCGGCCTGGAAATCATCGGCATCAGTTCCGATTTTGAGAAGGTTCAGCTACAGGGAGCTGTCGCACAGCAGCAAATTGCCTGGCCGCAGTATTTCGACGGCAGAGGAAAGGAGAATGAACTCGTCAAGCGATACGGGATTACGCATTACCCGAGCATGTGGCTCATCGATCAAAAGGGAACCGTGCGTTACATCAGTGCGGGATCAAACCTGGAAGGGAAAATCGGGCGGCTCCTTCGAGAAGGCATGGAAAGCAAGGAATCTGCGCCCACGGAGAAGAAGGGATGGACAGCGAAGATTCTCGGCCCGCTTACGCCAG
>CALBIE010000415.1 GCA_937893495.1 uncultured Verrucomicrobiales bacterium
ATTCATTGGTGCTCAGGATCCCTTTCTTCAAATCCTTGAACGCCAGAACTATGATCGGATAACCGAGAATGACGGCTCCAATCATACCGCTGCCGGCGGCGGCCATATTGCCACCGGGTCCCGCCCCATTGCCCGCACCGGCGACGGCGCTGCCGCCAAAAACCCATTCAAGGAGGAACGAATTCAGGACGAAAATGAGACCGGCGATAGTCTGCTTGAGGCGGATCGGCATGTGCTCATGACCGCAAGCTTCGCAGTCTTCATCGGGCTTGTGGTCATGGTCGTGGTCACGATGCTCGTGGCCAGCATCAAGGCTGGTTATACGCTCAACATTCATGGTTAAAGGGCCTATTCATCGGGTGGACCGTCTTCTGGATCCGGGTCGTCCGGGGTAGTCGTCCTCGGGCGAACGCGGAATTGGTCCGGTTCCTGATTCAGCATCAGACGCAATTGACGGGTGGTATCTCCGCCGCGGTCCATTAGAAAAAACTTGTTTTGTAACCTGGGGAACACGAGCGCCATCGTTTCGGTAATGCGGCGTTCGCGGAAGAGTTTGGGATTGCGTTGATACTCGGGCAACCTGGCGAGGAGATACTCGGCGTCGCCCTGAGCCGATTGTACGATGCGTGTGGCTTCCGCCCGCGCACCATTCCTGACGGATTCAGCCTCGCCTTCGGCCTTGTTCTTCGTCTCGTTGGCAGTTGCTTGAGCCCGGTTGATAGTGCGGCTGCGTTCCTGTTCGGACTCGAGTACCTGGTTAAATGCTGCGCGAACCTGTCGTGGTGGGGCGGCGACGATGTCGGCATTGCGGGAGTCAAAGTTGATTCCCAATAACTGCAGGTCGGTAAGTTGGGTGACGCGCGCCATAATCTTTTCCTTGAACGCGGTAATCTCGGTACGCGTCGCCTGATCGACTGTGAAGCGTGCGGCCGCGTAGTTAATAGCGTTGTCGATCGCGCTCTGGATGAGGTTGGTCGCGTTGGCGAAATTGAACGAGAATGCGACCGGATCGCTGATGTAGTAGCGCAATGTCGCGCGGACATGGATAATATTTCCATCGGCCGTGAGCGCATAACCATCCGCAGCCGGATTGAGTGATGCTCCCATGGCGGGCTCGGTTCCAGCCAGTTCCTGTTCTCGGGTGACATTATACCAGCCCACGGACGATACGACTGTCTGGACCTGACCTTTCGGAATCTTAACGATTTCGTCAATCGGGCTGGGCAAACGCCAGTGAAGACCGGGTTGGAGTAATCGTCCGTCGCCGGTGCCGATAGGTTTTCCGAAGCGCAGCTTGATGGCAATTTCCTGCGGACCAACCGTGAAAATGCCGGACGCAAAAAATAGCGCAATCAGTAGGATGATGACAATGCGGACGATGACAAAGCTGCTCCGCAGGGCCTCGGACAGGGCTTGAGTGCCGGAATCTTCGAAGGATCCCACGTTGTCGGTTTCGGGCGAACCGGTGCCTGTATCGGGCGTACTTGCCGGCGACAACTCGACGCTTTCCATGTCGGAATGCGGTAGAGGAGTCTGGCTATGATCTTTGTCGCTCATCAGGGCACTATTTGGCCGCGGGTCGGGGCGGTGCATTGGTTCCGGTTAACAGGTCGAATGGAGGAGTTCGCTGATCGAATATCAGTGTCGTGCGAGTCTTCATCACCGCTCCCAATGATTGATTCTTTTGCAGGAAAATCGCCAGTTCAGGATTCTTCTCGAAAACCTGGTAGGCCTTGGCGGCTTCCGCCTCGGCTTGCCCTCTAATTCGGATGGCGTCGGCTTCGGCACGGGCGAGGAGTTCGTTTCGTTCCCGCTCTGCGGTTGAACGAATCTTCTCCACTTCGCGCAGGGCTTCACCCTCAAACTGTTTGACCAGCCGTTCCCGCTCCGTGCGCATTCTCATGAAGACCTTTTCCGTTGTGCTCTCGGGCAGGCCGATTCGCTTGATGCCGAGGAACTTGATTTCAACGCCGTAATTCGCCAGCGCCTGATCCCGGACTGAATCGAGCATTTCCTTCTCGATGACTTCGAATTTGAGTTCCTTCGGATCCGTAGAGATAAAGTCGCGGAATGGATGTTGGCCAACGACCGCGTTCTTGGCGCTACGCACGAGGCTCTCAAGATTGCGTTTGGCTTCGTCAAGGTTGCCCGAGAAATTTCGGTGAAATGTTTGCGGCTGATTAATCTTCCAACCAAGGTAAACGAGCACCAGAAGGTTTTTGCTGTCCTTGGTCAGAGTCTCCTCGAATTTACCTTCGAAACCTTGCACCCGTGCGTCGAACTTGTGCACGGTCTGAAACGGCCAGGGTAATCTAAAATGCAGACCGGGCGGTGCCACCTTGTCAGAGGCTTTGCCAAACGTGGTCAGAAACGCCACTTCGGATTGGCGCACCTGATAGCAGAAAAGCAGCGAGATGAAGATAACGAACAATACGCTGCCGACGGTCAAAGTTACGCGGTTTCGTGCGGTCATTTATCGAGTTCCTGAGTTGACAGGTCCAAATCAAGGATGTCCTGTCGGATTTTTTCTTCGAGATTGAGCTGGATGAATTCGTGCGTATTGGTGACCGCAATGACGTATTTGCGGGAAGTCGCCGTCGCTTTTTCGAGCGTTCGCAGCAAAAGGCGCTGGGGATAGACTCGCGGCGCTGATTGAAATGCGGTGAGCTGGTTCGTGAATTGGGATGCCTGCGCCCGCGCCTGTGATGTTCGCCTGACCTTAAACGCTTCGGCATTGTTCATGATCGTGAACTGTTCTCCGCTGGCGAGCGCGTTTGTTTTTGCGCTATCGCCGAGCGCAGTGAGGATCTTTGCTTCTTTGTCCTGCTCCGCACCAAAGACCTTTTCGAAGGCCGGCGAAACCTTGACGGGCGGGTGAATGTCCTGCAACCCGACGAAGAGAATGCGGACGCCCAGATTCAATTGATCGGCTGCAGCCTGAATTCTTTGCCGCAGAAGGTCTGCTGCGGGGGCGCGCCCGGTGGACATAATATCAAAGATATCCACGCTCACCATATGCCGCAGCACTTCTCGGGTCGCCGCTCGCTCGAGCAATTCCAATGCGTTCGCGTGGATTCGCGCCCATTTGACGAGATCCGTCACTTGAAATTGCACTGGGATGCTGGCGGTCAGGAGATTGACCGGTGGAGCGGCGTTGGCGTCCTGATCAGGATTTGAGCCGCTGGCTACGGTTTCCTTGCTGGCAACCGGAAAGTTGAATTCTTCGAGATAGTGGGCTCGAGTCCATAAGACCACTTTCTCGTTCGCATTTTGCTCGCTCGGAATAAAACCGACGTTGAACGACTGAATTTTCCAGGTCGGGAACCGGTATATGTGATCGATGGGCCAGGGCCATTTCAGATGGGCGCCTGGACCGAGTACATCACGGCCGGCGACTGGTTTGCCGAATCGCTCGAGTAAAGCCTGCTCGCCGGGTTGTATGAAGATAAACGATGTGGACAACAGGAGAATTGCGAGCTGTCCCAGAACGATCCAAACCAGCGTGCGTTCGAGCAGGCGATAGAACCAGGTCTCGGAGACTTTGAAACCAAACTGGTAATCGAGAGCATGCGCTGCGGTGCTGAGGATTCCCTCCGGCTGGCCAAGCAAACCGATAAGTCTGCTCTCGTACATCACTCGCGTCGTGCGCTTGTCAAATTTCGGGCGATAAATCTCAAGTATCAGGGTAAATAGGTTTTCGACGGCGACAAGCGTGAGGAGGACACACAAGGCGCGGGCCAGCAGGGTGTCCAGCCACGTGTTGCCGAAATAATCTGCCACCAGTCCGGTCGCAGCCGTAAGACTTAGAAAGGCCCCAAGCAGCAGAAAACCGGCGGCCGGTCGGAGATGTTTCTGATCCCGGAGTCGTGCGAGTCCGGCGGCGTATTTGCCGACCAGATATTGAAGAAAGAACAGGGTTCCATAGAGCGCTGCGAGCAGGATCAATGGCGCTGTGTTAACGCTCTTGATGGGGTTGGCTGCCTTGATCCAGAACCACCCGGCGGCAGCCGTTTGCAGACCGAGCAAGAGCAGGGTGAACGCCGGGACAAGCCATTTCTCGAACTGTTCTCGCGCCCGGCGCGTGGGCAACACGTCGGACTCTTCACTTTCAAAAAGCGAACTCTTTCCGGCGCTGCGGGCCAGTTCCTCCATCTCCATTTTCTCCACGCTTTCGCGTGCTGCGAGCCGGATCTGGAAATAACATACCGCCGCGACGAGGAAACCGAGCCAGAGAAAAACCGTGGTCAGGTCATCGGCCAGAGAACCGGTTTCGCGACTGATTCCCGTGGATAACCCTGCCGCTACCAACAGCAGCAGCAGATTAAAGAAACCGCACTTTTGAATCGATTTATCCATCAAGTCCCGCTCAGTTCACGATCTTCAAACAGACAGAGAGCCAATGTCAGCATGGCACCCAGATAGCCGATGACGTAACCGAGTGATTTTCCCACATAAAGCCAGATTCCATCAATCGGTTTCGTTCCTTCGAGTGCGTCGGCCATCCAGAATAATTGCCAGTTTGGCAGGATGGCATAAACCACTTCCGCCCACCATGAACCACTCTCGGCCCGGTGACCAAACAGGTAATCACTCATTAATCCAAGCAAGAACAGTACCGAGCAAATAGAAAGTGTGGGAATTGTTTCAAGGCGAGTGGAACACGCCATTGCCATTCCCGCCAGAATCAACACGGACTGCAGGACGAGGATGCTTGCCGGAAGTAGTCTCCAATCGATTTTTCCAGGCCCGTCACCCGTGTTATGTTGTTCGGCGGTAGCAGCCAGCCAGACGAATGCCAGGGTGAGCAACACAACTTGAAACATTACCGCGTCCGCAATATAGGCCCGACGGAGAAAGTAATTCGTGAATCCCGCCAGTGTGTAAGAGAGCCCCATTGCCAGAAAAAAGACCGACGCTGCGACAATATCGATGCCACCGTAGGCGTCATAAACCATGCGGCTCGCGACGAGCGTGGCAAGCAGGTTCACGTAGGTCAGCAGGACCAGGCTGAGGGCGACCCCGATATATTTAGCGATCAGAAAGACCGTGCGATTAACCGGCTTGGATAGCACGGCCAATACTGTTCCAGAGCGCACCTCCTGAGCCAGCGACGACGAGGCGCTCGTAACAGCGCCAAAGAGCCCCGTGAGTAACATGATCGCCATCGCTCCATCCTTCACGAGTTTCGGCTCCTTTCCGAAACCGAAGTAAGGGACAACCGCCAGAAAAACGATAAACCCCGCCGAGCAACTCATCAGCAGCAGGAAAACCGGCTGCCGAATCAGCTCGAGAAACCCATTCCTGGCAATGGTGGTCAACTGTCGCATGAATGTTACAAAGCTTCGGTATATCGCTCGTCAGGACCAGTTTCAATGGAATTCGGGCTGCGTGCACCCACTACTGCGGTCCCCGTGGCAGTCGGTCGCAAGTGTGAGCATCGTTGCTGTAATTTCTTCCATCGTTATTCTCCTTTCAGAGCGGTTTGTGTGGCAATATCTGTGTTGTGGATGGCAATCAGCGGGTTGGAATTGCTGCACCGTTCATAGAAGGTGAGTGCGGTGAGTGGCAAATCGGTGCGTTGGGCTTATGCTGACATTCAAGATTCCATCACATTTCGGTGTCTGGATTGCGGCCAAATATCGCTGGATGGCCGATCTTCCGCTGGCTTCTGATGCATTTGGGTTCGCTCACTACTTTCACTGTCGGGATACCCGTGAACACCACGGGTTTCACCGGGAAGTTAAGTTTACGAAGATTATCGACCTCCGCCCGTCGCGGGATGAGATACTTAGGCAATTTAGCGGGCATACGCGCACCAAGATTAAGCATGGCGCGCACGACGGAATGCGGTTTTCCAGCGATATTCCAGAGGAGGAATTGCTCAAGGTTTGCGCCTTGTTTGCGGAGGATAATGGGTTGCCGGAATTGGAGAAAAAGGTTCTGGACGCCTATTGGTCTGGCATGAAAGTCACCAAGCTGTCTCGCGACAACCGCACCCTGGTTATGCATTCATTCATTATCGACGAATCAACCGGCCGTGCCTGTATGCTGCACGACGCGGCCATGTTTCGGCGGGCGGATGACTTGTCGAACCGGAATACCATCGGGCATGCCAATCGCTATCTCCATTACCTTGATATGTTGTATCTGAAAGATCTGGGTGTGCAGTGGCTCGACCTCGGCGGTTACGCACGCGACACAACGGATGAACATTTGCAGCGGGTCAATGAGTTTAAGGATGGTTTTGGCGGTGAACTTGTGGAGATGAGCAACTACGTTTCACTTCCGCTCTTCTGCTATCGAAAACTGAGCCACCATCTGCACCGCGGCAATTCACTGGAAGGTCGCAACCTTCCGCCAGGTCCTGGAGTGCGCGCGCTGCCGCGCCGCTTTACTGATGGTTGACTTGAATCGAAAACCGGAATCCTTGTATCAATAGACAAGGCCCGTTTACGGCAAAACCTTCCACCAGCAGCTCGTTCAAAAAGTAGCCGCCGAGGTAAGGAGGCGGATTTTCAAGGAAATCGAGAGACTCTGTCCGCCTCCTTACCTCGGCGGCTACGACCTGACGCCGGTTTTTTTACCGGGCTGTTACGATGACAGCTTGGAGCGCCACGCCGAATCTTGGCAAGCGAAGGCGGGCCGACGAGAACTCAATCGTACGATCGAAGCCCGGGCAACCGGGTCAAAATCCCCAGCTTACGACGAGAGCGTGGTCAGACTCGCCACCGTACGACCCGAGCGCGGCTATTCGGCCGCAAATTACGACGGCAGTCCGGTCAAATGCCAAAAATCCGTGCGACGCCAATTCGACCCGTTTACGATGGAGGAGAGGGAGTGGTTGCGTCTTGGCAGCGCCGTGTTTCAGCCGTGTTCCATCCGTGGCTTCCCTCCTGTAGCTGCGAATCCAGTTTGAACGGAGGGAACGATTTTCCGCCAGGTCGTGGAGTGCGTGCGCTGCTGCGCCGCTTTCCTGATGACTG
>CALBIE010000416.1 GCA_937893495.1 uncultured Verrucomicrobiales bacterium
GAGCCGAGAATTCTGCTCCCCATCACGCTTCTCAGGGAATTGTCGGGCAAGATTCTCCCCTTGGGCCGCCTCGGAGGCGGCCCAAGGGGAGAATCCGTGAGTCACACAGCATGGGAGGAGCTTTTTTCTTGAGGTAATCCCCACGGATCAATACCGTCGAGCCCACCGGTGAAAAAGCAAATTCATATCAGTAACCATCCGTCGTTCCGCCCTGGCCCGGTGTCTCGGCGAAATTTCATTGGATTGGGAGCGGCCGGGTTGGCGTCGCTCGGTGGATGGTCGTGGGCCGCGCCGTCTCGCAGGAAAGGTGCAGCGGCTAAGAATGTGCTGGTGATTTTCGAGCAGGGAGGCATGTCTCACATTGATACTTGGGATCCGAAGCCAGATGCCGCTGCCGAGCATCGCAGTCCCTTCAAGCCGATCTCGACGAACGTCCCCGGGGTTCATGTTACAGAGCTGCTCAAACAGACGGCGCAGCACATGGATAAGCTTACGCTGGTGCGTTGTATGACGCAGCCTACGCCCGGTGTTGCCAATTCGCATCCACTGGGTGCCCAGTATATTTATACTGGCGAGGCTCCCGGCGGTCCGGTGGCGATGCCGGACATGGGTTCGGTGATTTCCATGCTCATGGGCGGCGACGCCGGCCACCTTCCTTCCTATGCGATGGTGCCCGGCACCAATGAGATGGAGTCAGCGACGAGTGTCGGGTTCCTTCCTCCGGCGAACAAGGTTTTCAAAACCGGGGGCAATCTGTCCGATCCAAACTGGAGCGTTCCGAACCTCGGCTTGATCGGCGTGGACGAGCGTCGTTTCAAGAATCGCCGCGACTTGTTGAGCAGTCTCGACCTCGGCCTGACCGGAGCGGCCAAAACGAAAGACGCAGGGGCGATGCAATCGTTCATGGAACGTGCCGCCGACATGCTGACCAATCCGTTGACCCGGCAGGCGTTCGACTTGGAAAGTGAACCCGTGCAGTTGCGCGAGCGCTACGGGACTGGCCATCGCGGCCAAGCTTACCTCCTGGGCCGGAAGCTCATCGAGTCCGGGGTCCGGTTCGTTACCGTCGATTGCCGCGAACCGATGGACAGTTGGAGGAACGGCAAGCCGATCCATTACGGTGGCGGCTCCAACATGAACTGGGACCATCACGACGACATCTATTCCGATCACCACACCAACATCAAGGGTGGCGGCCCGGGCGCCGGGCGCTTTGGCATTCACACGTGGCCGATGATGGGGTCGCTGGATCAGGCGTTTTCGGCGCTGATTGATGATCTCCATCGACGCGGACTGCTGGAGGAAACGCTGGTTTGTTTTGTCACGGAGTTCGGGCGCACTCCGAAGATCAACGAGCGAAAGGGGCGCGACCACTGGACGCACGCATTCAGTTTTGCCTTCGCTGGTGCCGGGGTGCCCGGCGGGCAGGTCATCGGGAGCACCGACAAGGACGGCGGTTACATCACCAGCTCGGAAGCCTACACGCTCGATGACTATGCCGCGACGGTCTACGAGAAGTTGGGAATCGATCGGGCCAAGCCGATCGAGACACCGGACGGACGCCCCATCTACCTCGCCAAGGAAGGCCATCCTATCCCCGGACTTTTCTAGATGATTGGACGGCTTGTCAGTCTGCTTTTGATTGCAGTCAGCATCGGGAGCGCTCTCGGAGCGGACGGGATCGAACGTCTCGAGGTTTCCCCGGAGACGATTGCGCTGGGCTCTGCGCGGAGTCAGGTGCAGCTCGTCGTCACCGGCTACCTTCCGGGCGGAGAGGCCAGGGATCTGACCGGAGCGGTGGAAATGGCAACGGAAGATGACCGCATCACGATCGTTTCCAGGCACGGCGTGGCGTCTCCTGTCGATAACGGCGAGACGCGGCTGGTGGTTCGCCACGGTGGACAGACGGTCCACGTTCCCGTGGTCGTTACCGGACAGTCGGAACCGGATCCCATTCGTTTCGACAGCGAGATTCAATCCGTTTTGACCAAGCAAGGATGCAACGCGGGTTCCTGTCACGGGTCGCCCGAAGGGAAGGCCGGCTTCGCGCTATCCCTGTTTGGATTCGATTCGGAACACGATTTTCGATCACTCGTGCGAGACGGCGGCAACCGTCGCATCAACGCGCTCGATCCCGATGAGAGCCTCCTGCTCAAGAAGCCGCTCCTGCGCATCCCGCACGTCGGGGGAAAGCAACTGCAACCCACCGATACCGCATACAAAGTTTTGCGTCAGTGGATCTTCGAAGGTGCCGGGCGCGATGCGGCAGCGGGGGCCCAGTGCACCGAAATCATCGTCCACCCATCGCCCCAGCGTGTTCTGTCCGCCCCGCACCTGGAGCAGCAGATCCGCGTGGTCGCCCGGTTCGCCGGTGGCAGCTCGCGTGACGTCACCCATCTGGCCACTTACGGAACTTCCCACAAACGCATCGCGACCGTCACGCCCTCGGGTTTGGTTGCGGGACGCGAGCGAGGACAAGCGGCGATCACCGTGCGCTACCTTCAGTTTCTGGAATCCATCTACGTTACCGTTGTCGAACCGGTGCCAGAGTTCGAATGGAAAGGGCAACCTGAAAGCAATTACGTCGATGCACTGGTCAACGCGAAGTTGCGACAGTTGAACTACCTGCCCGAGGAAACCTGTGAGGATTCTACCTTTGTGAGGCGCGTGTATCTCGATCTCACCGGACTGCTCCCGACGGCTGAGGAAGCGCTGCAGTTCTTGAACGATGCGTCGCCGCAAAAACGGGATGCCCTCATTGATCGCCTGCTGGAGACCGATTCCCACGCCCGGTTTTGGGCGCTGAAGACGGCCGATTTGATGCGGGTGAACACGAAGCTGCTTCCCGATGGCCGCGCGGAGTTGCTCTTCAACTGGATTCGCGACAACTACCGGGACAATCTCGCACAAGATGAATTTGCCCGGCAGATCCTCACCTCAAGCGGCGATTCGAAAGAGACCGCGCAGGCGAATTACTTCTGCACGACGGAAACGGCTGAGGATTTGACCGAGATGACATCGCAGATCTTCATGGGCTCGCGAATCGGATGCGCCAAGTGTCACAATCACCCCTTCGAGAACTGGACACAGAACGATTACTACAGCATCAGCGCCGTGTTCGCCCGAGTAGAGCAAAAGGGGCCGATGGTGCAGGTGAAAGAGGCCGGCGAGAAGATGCATCCCGCGACCGGCAAGGTCATGGCGCCATGGGGACATGGAAGCGGCACTGACAATGATGCGAATCGCGACCGCCGGATTGGTTTCTCCAATTGGCTGGTTGCCAAAGAGAATCCGTATTTCGCACAGGTCGCGGTGAACCGGATGTGGTCGCACCTGTTCGGGAAGGGAATCGTTGATCCCGTCGATGACTTTCGCTCATCCAATCCGCCGAGCAATGCCGAGCTATTGGACGCTCTTGCCGATGATTTTAAGAAGCATGGCTTCGACCGGCGTCACATTCTTCGAACCATTTGTCGCAGCCAGACCTATCAACGATCGACAGCCACCAATTCCTTTAACGAGAGCGACAACGATCTCTGCTCGCACATGCCGGTGCGATTGCTGACAGCCGAGCAGCTTCAGGATGGCATCGGCTACGTGACAGCGACCTTGCCGAACGCCTCGGAAATGCAACGCGAAGCCGACGATCTACGCCGCCAGCTCGAAAGGGAAATCGGTCAGTTGCAGCCATCGCGTGCTGCCTGGGAAACGGCGTATCTCGAGCAGGCCGCGACCATGCGATTGGAGCAAACGCCATGGTATTCGATCGGCCCGTTTCAGCAGGGGGACTTCGAGGAAACGCACCGGCAGGAATTCATCCCCGCTGCGGTTACCACCGACACCACCTTGCAGCACCACGGCCGGTCGTGGCAGGCCCAGCCGGATTGGAGGGACGATGCTCAGATCGACTTTACTGGAAGCAGCACCGCCTTTTACGTCCATCGCACACTGCAGGCCACGCAGGCGATGGAAGTCACGCTCCACTTGAAAGGTGACGATGGAGTGATGATCTGGATGGATGGCGAGCGGGTCTTCGAGCGTCCGACCAGTTTTGTTGATGGAAAGATTCCGCTCCCTCTTCACAAGGGGAGCAACGATCTCCTCATGAAAATCACCAATGGAGGAGGAGCCTTCTATTTCCACTATTACATTCCCGATAAGGGGCCAAGTGAGGATTTTCTCCGCATGGTTCGCAAGCCCGATGGCGAAAGGACCCTTCACGAGCGTCGATTGATCCAAAACGTCCGGATCGCCGACCGGCCGGATTTGGTGGCCTTGCAAAGGAAGATCGCCGAGCTCATGAATCGCCATGAGTTCGCGACGCAGCGGCCGTATCCGGAACAGTCCGATTTCCTCAAGGCGTTTGGTCAGCCGGAACGTACTTCCGCCTGCGCCTGTGAACGAGTTTCCGAGCCGACACTCGATCAGGCGCTGCAAATGCTCAATGGCCAGGAGGTGCGTCAACGGATTGACAATGGGGTGGCAAAGTTTGCCCATCAGAAGGCGCCGGAGTTCGTAGACCGGCTCTACCTTGCCGCATTCTCGCGACATCCACGGGATGGAGAACGCGCCACCGCGGAGGCCTACCTGAACGCGTCCGGCAATCGGGAGGAGGCGATGAAAGACCTCGTGTGGGCGATCTTGAATACCCAGGAGTTCATGTTTCAACACTGATGCGATTCATCATTTTCACGCTCCTGCTCCTGCTTGGCGGATCACCGGTCCGCGCCGAACTGAGTTTCATGAAGGATGTCGCGCCCTTGTTGCAGCGGCGCTGTGCCGGTTGTCACGGTGAGAAGAAGAGCAAAGGGAACTATCGACTGCACACCTTCGAGTATCTGGAGAAAGCTGTCGTTCCCGGGAAGCCTGAGGAGTCTGATCTCTACCTTCTCTTGGTCGATGAGGATCCGGATTCCAGAATGCCGCAGAAAGATGACGCTTTTTCGGCAGCTGAAACCGGGCTCATTCGCGAATGGATTGCAGCCGGTGCAACATTTGACGGTGAAAGCCCGAGCAAGAGTTTTACCGCGCAGGCTGTGCCGAGAACGCATCCCGCGCCACCGGCCACCTATCGCGTTCCCGTTCCGATCATGGCCCTGGCGTTTTCAAATGCTGGCACGGAACTCGCCGTGGCCGGTCATCACGAAGTCACGATCTGGAATCCAGAGTCGGGATCATTGCTCCGGCGGCTCACGGGACTTCCGTTGAGAACCCATTCGGTGAGGTGGCTCCCCGGAGACAAGCAAATGCTCATCGGCGGCGGCACGGCGGGCGAGTACGGTGAGGTCTCGTTGATCGACGCCTCGACTGGCGAACGGCTTGTCGCGTTTGATACCTTTGAAGATCTCGTTCTCGGAGTCGGGATCGACAAGGAAGGCGCGCGCGTCGCCGCGGTTTCCGCCGACAAGACCGTTCGGGCCTACGATCTCGAAAGCGGCGAGCGTATCTGGCAGTCCAGCGTTCATTCCGATCAAGCCACCTCCGTCTCCTACAGTGCTGACAACCGCTTTGTCATCTCGACGAGCAGAGACCAGACGGTGAAGGTGCTCGAGGCCTCCGATGGGAAACTCTTCACCACTTACAACGGCCACCGGCGCAACCTCGGGGACTATCGCGGCCGCTTCAAGGTTTTTGCCGGATGCTCCGACCCTGAATCGGGTCTCGCACTGAGCGCCGGCGAAGGCAGAGCCATCCGGATCTGGGATCCGGTCAAAGCCAAAGAAGAGAACGGCACCGCCAACGATATGGAAGAACGTTTCTTCAAGCCCGGACACACCCGCTACATCGCCCACAAATTCACCGGTGCCGCATTTACCCTGGCCGTCGAAGCGGGCATGATCTACACAGCGGGAAGGGATGGCATCGTCCGGTCATTCGAGTTCGCCTCCGGCAATCAACGGCTTGAGTTGAAAGGGCACAACGACTGGATCTACAGCCTCACCCCATCCCGTTCGACCGCCCGGCTTGCGACAGGATCGCATGACGGTGAAGTGCGTGTTTGGGACACGACCGACGGCACATTGATCCAGGCCTTCTTCGCTGCGCCCGGAGGTTAGATTAGATTCTCGGTGCAGATCTTCCTTTGGTAGCACGGGTTCACTGGCGGCATGGGGCCACTGGCGCCACTGGCATCATCCGGCATACGAGGCGGCGGTCGGTTGAGCGATCGCGGCCGCTTGCTCGAAGGGGGGTAAAAAATTTCCGCCCGCTCACGCGGGAAGGCTGCCTCCGGCCCTCCGGGCACGGCTCCGCCTCTCCGGCACGGTCGCTCCGCTCCCAGGCGGCTCCGCCGCCCCGGGCTCCTGACCTGCGGCCAAGCGAAAGCCCAGGTTGTTCCTGCGGTTGACGGGCTCGTTCCTGTTCCGGTAGGCGGCGCGGCAGGTCCTCGCGTGGTTGCTGAAGCGTTTGCTCCATAGACACGGCCGATTTGACCGCCTTAAAATCCACAAACTGGTTCTTGGGCATAAGAAGTCTCCTTTCAAGGTTCAATAGGGGAATACGTTCCGGCGCGTTCGCGCCGGAAATCCACCTCCTTCGGGTATCATATCACGCTTGATCGGTTCCGGGAAGGTATGGGATAGCGGACGATCCGAGCCTGAATCAGGGTTAAGGCCAAAAAGGACTGGCGCTGCCCTTTGTTGCCGCTGTGAGTGAGTGGATGTAACCTGCCTCCGCAAGGAGGTGGGTGATGGTGTGTGAGGCAAAGAAGGGAGATGGCTTTTATCGTCCCCGGCAGCCGCGGCAGACGCCGTTTTATCAATTGGTCGAGCGGTTCTATCCGGAGTTTAAGGCGGTCTATGAAGAGCGCTATCAGCAACGGTATGGTTTTTGGCGCCCGGCCATCCATAGGGCTGTGGAGAAGTTCCTGGAATACGGCGACTTACAGCACGGCTTCGCGCGCGTTCGCTGTCCGGATTGTTCTCACGAGTTTTTCGTGGCGTATTCCTGTCGGGGCCGGTGTTTGTGTCCCAGTTGCCATC
>CALBIE010000417.1 GCA_937893495.1 uncultured Verrucomicrobiales bacterium
GATAAGGTGATTCATAAAATACCCACGTCCCGGAAACATCCCGGAGTCCTTCGAGCATTCGCCTGCGTTGGCCGGATTTGCGCTGGAGGAACCCGACGAAATGGAATTCTCCAGTGGGCAATCCACTGGATGTCAATGCGCTGATCAACGCACAGGCACCGGGCACCGATTCAACTCGGAGACCCGCGTTCAAGACTTCCCGCACAAGGCGCTCGCCCGGATCGCTGATCCCCGGCGTACCCGCGTCGGTAATCAGGGCGACGGTCTCTCCATTCGTGAGACGTTCTACGATTTCAACACTTCGCCGGGCTTCGTTGTGCTGGAAGTAACTGATCAGGGGCTTGCGAATCTCGAAATGTTTGAGCAACAGTCCCGAGCGCCGCGTATCCTCCGCCGCGACAACGTCACACTCCTTCAAGACGCGGAGCGCGCGCAACGTGATATCTTCCAGATTACCAATGGGCGTGGCGACGAGATACAGGGTTCCCGCAATAAGAGGCGTGGGCGCGCTTGCCATGCATTCATCCTGCCAAACTCCGCTTCGCTGGGAAACAAATTCGCAGTTGCGCTATCGCAAACTCAATTGGCAACGCCACTGAACCGAATCATGTAAAAGATCAGCACGCACAGGGTCGCTGCAAACACGGAAAAACAGAAAACCGGCATTATCCAATGCATTATTTGAAATATCATTTTCATAGACCGCTAAAGAGCATCGGACATACCAATCGCACCGAAGCGACGTCAGGAATTCTCTCGATCCACCCCTAGGGGGCACCAAAGGCATTGACGATCGAACCGAAAAATAAAACTCTCCTTATCCCCTCGGGGGGAAACCGCGATGGGATTGCCCGATTTAATCGAAATAGTGCCGCTCAAAGAGCCGATAACGGCGGAAATCACCGTGCCCGGCTCCAAAAGCATCACAAACCGAGCCCTGATTCTCGCTGCACTCGCCAACGGAACAGTGACACTCAAAGGCGCACTTTGGAGTGAGGATACGCAAGTGATGGTCGATTGCCTCCGGACGCTGGGGTTTGAAATCGGAATCGACCCCGATCCAGAGGAGTTCTGCAACCGCATTATCACCCTGAAAGGCCTCGGTGGTCGGATTCCGAACGCCGGCACTGCCGAGAAGCCGCTAGAATTGTTCGTGGGAAACGCTGGTACCGCGGCCCGATTTCTCAGCGCGTTCGTCTGTCTGGGTGGTGGCGGATACCGATTGCACGGAATCCCCCGAATGCACGAACGACCGCAGGCGGCGTTGTTCAAAGCGTTGCGGGAGTTGGGATATCGCGTTGATTCGCCGAACGATAAACTACCGGCGGTCATTTGCGGTTCACCAATCTCCGGTAGCAGCCGACGTGAGGAGGCTCAATCTGAAATTCGGAGTGCGGAGTGCGAAGTGGGGAATGAAGATCAGAGCCTCCTGACGTCGGCTGCTACGCCAAGGAATTGCTCCGTCAGCATCGCGGAGAGTTCTCAGTTTGCCTCGGCCCTGTTGCTGTGCGCGGAGATTGCCGGCTGGGGAATTGAGATTACCGAAGCCAACGACGACGAAATGCCTTACGTCCACATGACGCGGGAAATGGTGAAGGTGTTTCCAATGAACGGTGGTGAGTTTCAAATTGAGCCAGATGCTTCGAGTGGGAGTTACTTTTGGGCAGCCGCATGGTTACTTGACATTGCCGCGATAGAGACTTTTGCCGCAACGGCATCGCGGACCAAGCCCTCGCCTCAAACGAGGGTATTCGGTACTGCGTTTTTAGTCATGCACGGAACTTCAGGGCGACAAGTCACTATTACAGATGAAGGCGTTTCCCCCATTCGTGTGAAGGACTGGCCAAACTCAGGCTGGCAGATAGATGCCGAATTTCCGCAATTTTTCCCTTTGCCTGATGAGGTTTCTCGTGAAGGTCAGCTCGGCGACAGTATCATGATGTCCATAGTTCTGGCGACCGACCTTGGAGCCGCCTGTTCAAAAGACGAGAGGCACAAATGGCTACGTTTCATCGATCTCGGAAAATTGCGCGCTCAGGAATGCGAACGGGTTATGGCGCTCCGCACGGAGTTGACTAAATGCGGCGCCCACGTGCGAGAGAAGGGCGACACACTGGAAATTTGGCCGACAACCAGTTTACACGGGGTCGAAATCGAAACCTACAACGACCACCGCATGGCGATGTGTTTCGCCGTTCTCGGCTTGAAAGTGCCGGGGATCAAAATCAAGAATCCCGCCTGCGTGAAAAAGACTTTCCCAAACTTTTTTCAGAAACTGGCCACTCCGCCTCCAAAGGGATTGGGTGCCGAAATACGAGACGGCAACACCGGACGAAGACTGAACCTTGACGAACTTTTTGCCGACTAACCGCAGAAGGAACGCATATCTAATTTTTTCACGAATCAATTTACGACCGACACATCATAATAATGGATCAACCTACTGTCATTGCTATCGACGGAACCAGCGCCAGCGGCAAAAGCACAACCTCAAAGGCACTCGCCAAGAGATTGGGTTATGCGTACGTCGATACCGGAGCAATGTACCGGACACTCGCCTGGTACTGCCTGAAAAAAGGCGCCGACATCCACAATGCGCGCTCGGTCGCCGGCTATTGCCGCCGCTGGAAAACGGAACTGACCTGCGTGAATGGTCACGTTCGCCTCGTAATCGATGGCTACTTTCCAGCAAAAGAAATCCGAACCGAAAAAACCAGCGCCGCAGTTCCGCATGTCTCGGCGATTCCCAGTGTTCGGATCTGGATGAAGAAAATTCAGCGCGACTGCATTCAGTTCGGCGATTTGGTCATGGAAGGTCGCGACATCGGTTCCAATGTCTTTCCGGAAACCAACTACAAGTTCTATCTCGACGCGACGCTGGCCGAGCGAAATCGCCGGCGCGAAGCCGAAGGAGTTATGGAAAACCTGGCCGCCCGGGACAAACGGGACAGTCAGCGAAAAGCAGCGCCTCTGATGGTACCGCTGGGAGCGATTCACATCGACAATTCAAACAAGTCCGTTGACGAAGTCTGCAATTTCATCGTCGCCGAGATGAAGAAAATTACCAGGGCGATCCAAGCCGGCTGACACCACAGTTTCGCGGGACCAACGAGCCATGCCGCCGATCTACAAATTTACCTGGATAGTTTGCCGAATGATTTTCGGTATCTATTTTCGGTGGCGCATTCTCTCGCCGCAAAACGTCCCGATGACTGGCCCGGTGATCTTAGCCTCCAATCATGCCAGTTTCCTGGATCCTCCCCTGATCGGCAGCGCGGTACGTCGTCAGGTCAACTATCTCGCACGCGAATCACTTTTCCGCTTTCCTCTGTTCGGAGCCTATCTTCGAGCGCTGAATTCCGTGCCCGTAGATCGTGATGGTCAGGGCGCGAAAGGATTGAAAATGATTCTGGATAGGCTCCTCAAAGGTGGTGCCATCATTCTGTTCCCGGAAGGCACTCGGACGAGTGATGGCAATCTGCAACCGGCTCGCTCGGGAGTGGGATTGACCGTCATCAAATCCGATGCCGTCGTCGTGCCCGTGCGCGCGTTCGGCACGTTTGAGGCATGGAATCGCAAGCAACTAATTCCACGGCCGCGGCGCGTCACTCTGAAATTCGGAAAACCGATGGATTTCACGAAATTGCGTGCGGAGGCGACCACCTGCCCCAAGCTGCGGTTAAAGCAGATTTACCAGGAAGTTGCCGATCAGATCATGGCTCAGATTGACAGGCTGGAACAAACCGACGATTGAGCATCCATTGGATTGCTCCCCGCTCGTGTAAGCGTGGTACTACAATAAACGGGGTTCGCCCGAATCCTCATCCGTATCCTCTTCTTCGCTCTCAGTGTTTTCCTCAACATCAGCAGTCTCCAGTGCAACAATGGCACGGCGAATCTGCTGACCCTGAAAGCTGTAACCAACGGCAATCGTCTGAGCGATCTTGATTCCTTCAGTTACTTCCTGATCCCCCTCCATCGGCTGGTATCGTTTTGGGTCGAACGCCTCGCCTGCTTTCGCAATAAATGGCACCAATCCAACCCGCCGGGCAGCATCCAGGCAAGCATTCTGGAAATTCGTTAATTGACGGATGACATTCTCCTCGCCGGAGCGGAGCGCGGCCTGATGCAATGCAAAAATGTGATCAAGAATCCGAACCACGATTTCCAACCAGTCTCCCTCGGTTCGTTTGAGTTTCTCCACTTCCAGCCGCAACGTCGCTTTTTCTTTGTCGTTGGCCTGTTTCATGAACTCGGCAAACCGGACTGCCTCCTCAGTCATATCATTGCCAATCTTCTTGGCTCCCTCAACCGCGCGCTCAGAGTGCTCCTGCACGGTCATCCACTGGGAGGTGGCATTGCCAATCTGATCCGCAACCTTGCGCAGGTCCAAAATCTGCCGCGATGCCTTCTCGAGCGTATCGAGTTCATCGAGTTTGAGACTGCTCCTGGCGTCCCAGATGAAGGGCATAATGGAAACCCACGCACCTACTCCGACACAAATCACCACTGCGGCAGCCACCCACTGCGTGATCGGAGTGACGCTGTTGTACATAATCCACCATCCGAGTCCGTCAAACAACACGGCACCAACCAGGAATGGCAAAATCGCTGGCCAACGTGCCAGTTTAGCTTCTTCACGATTCGACATGGCCGAAAGATTAGGGGGGCATTCGGAGAGTTCAAAGGCAAATCGATGATAGGAGCTCAGGGATAAATCGGGACCGGGCGCATCTTGACACTGCCCCCGGAGCGCGGCTGTGTCGCAGATCAGCCGCAGCAGCTTCGCGAGACTGGACGGTTGGAATTCCCCTCATGCCACCGCGTTTTCCAACGTGCTGCGGCTGGTGCTTCGCA
>CALBIE010000418.1 GCA_937893495.1 uncultured Verrucomicrobiales bacterium
TCATCTCGATATTCAAAGCGTCGAGTCGTTGACGCTCGCTCTGGAACACTATGAGGGCACGCTGGTTTTCATTTCCCATGACGTGCACTTCATTCGCAAACTGGCTACGAAAGTGCTCCATGTCAACGCGGGGCAAATTACCCCGTATGTTGGCGGCTATGACTACTTTCTGGAGAAGACTGACGCCTTGGAAAATGAACGGGCGGCCTTGACGGCAGCATAGCGGAACGATGCTGTTGGAGGCGGAATTGATTCTGGAGAAACTTGGATTTGCTGATCTGATTCCGAATTTTGAATCCGGTATTCTCACCCACGAGATGGCGCGGGATGCCGACTACCTGGGCAAGCGCGTGACCGCTGGCTGCGACCGGAGGCTTCTCCTGCATGAATGCCGCAGGGATTCATCTGCACCGTTCCGGACTGGGAAAGCTCGGCACAGTCTGGTATTCACGGGGTTTTTCCAAGTCAGCCGTTGACACCTAAATGACCTTTGATAGATTCGCCGCTCGTTTGGCGGTTTTCCCATTGAGAACCCGGTTAGAAGCGATAAATCACACACCATCATATGGCAAAAACGAACAAATACGTTTACACGTTCGGAAACAAAAAAACCGACGGCAACGGGACGATGAAATCCCTGCTGGGCGGCAAGGGAGCTAATCTCTGCGAAATGACCCGCATCGGTTTGCCGGTGCCTCCGGGGTTAACCCTCAGCACTGAGGTCTGCACCTTCTACTACGATCATAAACGGACGTATCCCAAAGAACTCCACAAGCAAGTCGAGGCCGGAGTTGCCAACATGGAGAAGATCATGGGCGCCAGGTTCGGCGATACCAAAAAGATGCCCTTGCTTTTGGCGGTGCGTTCCGGCGCTCGCGAATCCATGCCGGGCATGATGGATACGATTTTGAACCTCGGGCTGAACGACGAATCCGTCGAGGCCGTGGCGCAGGCAACGAAGAATGACTTTCTTGCCTGGGATTGTTATCGCCGCTTCATTCAGATGTATGGCGACGTGGTGATGGGCGTGCAGAAGCGTCCGGACGAAGATGAAGAACCGTTTGAAATCATCATCGCGGAACTCAAGGAAGAGCGCTACGGGGACGAGCATTACGCGGACACTGCGTTGACGGCGGACGACATGAAGGAGTTGGTCACGCGTTTCAAGAAGCTGGTGAAGCAACGGACAAAGCAAAATTTTCCAACCGATCCGTGGGACCAGTTGAAGGGGGCGATTGGCGCCGTTTTTGGTTCCTGGATGAACGACCGCGCGATTGTTTATCGTCGCAAGTATGGAATTCCCGCCGCGTGGGGCACGGCAGTGAACGTGCAGGCGATGGTGTTCGGTAACACTGGCGAAGAATCTGGATCAGGCGTTGCGTTTACGCGCGACCCGGCGTCCGGGGAGAAAGTGTTCTATGGCGAGTTTCTGATGAACGCGCAAGGCGAGGATGTGGTGGCTGGTGTTCGCACGCCGGACGCAGTCCAATTGCTCAAGAAAAAGCAACCCGCATCCTACCAGGAACTGGAGCGCATTCGTGGCGTGCTGGAGAAGCATTTCAAGGACATGCAGGACTTTGAGTTCACCATTCAGAATCATAAAGTCTTCATGCTTCAGACCCGCAATGGCAAACGCACCGGACTCGCTGCCGTGCGCATCGCCTGTGAAATGGTTAAAGAAAAGCTGATCGACTGGAAGACGGCCGTGAAACGCGTGCCGGCGGAACAGCTTGACCAGGTGCTTTCGCCGATTTTCGACACGGTAGCGTTGAAGAATACCAAACAGATCGCCAAAGGATTGCCCGCCGGTCCGGGTGCGGCCACCGGCAGGATCTACTTCAATGCCGATCGGGCGGAGTCCGCCGGTAAACGAGGTGAACGTGTCCTGTTGGTTCGAGTTGAGACTTCGCCGGAAGATTTGCGCGGCATGATCGCGGCCGATGGTATTCTCACAGCTCGCGGCGGGGTCAGTTCACACGCGGCACTCGTGGCTCGTCAGATGGGTAAGGTTTGCGTCTGTGGCGCGGCTGAACTGCAGGTTGATTATGGCCGGAAAACATTGACGGTCGGCCAGGATGTCTTCAAGGAAGGCGATTTCCTCTCCATCGATGGCACCAGCGGCGCGGTGTACAGCGGCGAAGTGAAGACGGCCCCGTCGGAAGTGATTCAAGGTCTCATCGGCGGGAACAAGAAGGCGCGGAATAGCGCCGGCTTCAAGAACTTCATGCAACTCATGGACTGGTGCTCCAAGGCTACCCGAATGGTGGTTCGGACGAACGCCGACACACCGGAACAGACGAAGAATGCCATTGCCTTCGGTGCCGTGGGCATCGGTTTGTGCCGCACCGAGCATATGTTCTTCGAGGGAGATCGCATCAATGCCATTCGTGAAATGATCATCGCTGAAAAGATTGATGATCGGCAGAAGGCGCTCAAGAAGCTCCTCCCGCACCAGCGCAAGGACTTCGAAGGAATCTTCACGGCCCTCAAAGGATTGCCGGCCACGATTCGTCTGCTGGATCCGCCGTTGCATGAGTTTCTGCCGCACGATCACGCGGCTCAGTCAGAACTCGCCGAAGAACTGGGTTGCACGGTTGAGCATATCGCCAAGCGCGTGCATGACCTCCACGAATTCAATCCGATGCTCGGTCATCGCGGTTGTCGTCTGGCCATCTGCTACCCGGAAATCGCGGAGATGCAATGCCGCGCCGTTTTTGAAGCGGCCGCCAATGTTTCCAGGAAGGGCATCAAAGTAATGCCCGAAGTGATGATTCCGCTCGTCGGCTTCAAGAAGGAACTCGATCTTCAGGTCGAGATTGCCCATCGCGTTGCGAAGGAAGTCATGAAGGAGAAGAAGGTGAAGTTCAAGTATCTGGTTGGCACCATGATCGAAATCCCTCGTGGAGCTCTGACCGCCAACGAGATTGCCGAGACGGCTGAATTTTTCAGCTTTGGCACCAACGATCTGACGCAGACCACCTTGGGCATGAGTCGTGATGACGCCGGCGCGTTCCTCGGTGAATACCAGGAATTGGAAATTCTCAAAGCCAATCCGTTTGCCAGCATCGACCAGACCGGCGTGGGCCAGTTGGTGGAAATCGCGGTCGAACGCGGTCGTGCTACCCGCCCGGACATCAAGCTCGGCATCTGCGGTGAACACGGTGGCGATCCTGCTTCCGTCAAGTTCTGCGACAACGTTGGATTGCACTACGTGAGTTGCTCGCCGTTCCGCGTCCCGACCGCTCGGCTTGCTGCCGCGCAGGCCAACCTCGCGGCCCAGGCTGCCGTTATGCCCGCGAAGAAGGGGAAGAAATCGAAAAAGAAAAAGGGCAAGAAGTAAGGCATCGAAGCCAGTTTTGATTTGCATAGCCCCGTTGGTAACAACGGGGCTTTTTTGTGCCTTGATGTGAACGTGGCGGCTATTGCCATCTTGAAACGACTATGCAGAATGAAACTGATTCATGGAGATAGGGAATGGGAGATTGCGTCGCCACGGGCGAATCGATAGTTTTGCTTCATGCGGTTCTGCTTTATTCTGTTGGTTTTGTTTCTCGGCTTAATATCCCACGGCGCGGACGTGAAGCCGTTGATTCGTCAATTGATCGAAACGCGCGAACAGTTGGATGGGATTCCTTTCAGCCAGGTCGTTGAAGCGAATACGGGAAAGAAGTT
>CALBIE010000419.1 GCA_937893495.1 uncultured Verrucomicrobiales bacterium
GTCCATGGCATTCATGATGCCGCTTTTGTCCACCTTGCGGCGCAACCGGTCCATGCCCTTGAGCATGGTCAACCGATCGTCGATGCGATTTTCCATCGACTCCTTCACGCCGATGTTTCGAACCTTGAAGTCGGGGTCGCTCGGATCACCGGAAATGATGAACGGGCTCGTGGACGCACCGAGATAGGCGGAACCCATCGCGAAGGTATCAATCGCATCACGACCGGCATCCGCTTCCGCAACGCAGACGGGCAGTTCGCTGCTGCCGTCGTCGAGCATCTGCTTGACGATCGAGGTCACCGAGGGCGCGTCGTTGATGGTGTCCGTGGGCGTGGCGGGAATGCGACCGGTCATCACGCGTTTGTGGCCACCACCATGATCTGCGAAATTGTGATGAATGGATCGGATCAGATTGAATTTGTCGGCGATCTTCGCGTGCAGGGGAAGCAGTTCACAAACCTCGATACCGGGCACGTTGGTCTTGATGGGTCGAAAGTCGCCGCGGTATTCCGATGGCGCATTCGGCTTCATGTCGTAGGTCTCCATGTGGGGCGGTCCACCGGGGAGCCAGATGAAAATCACTGACGTGTCTTTCAGGTCCTTGCCGGAAGCCTTGGCGATGGCTTCGAGGCGCAGCAGGTCGCTGAGTCCCATGCCGGCGACGCCGAGCGCGCCCATTTCTAAAAAGCTTCGGCGTGAGACAGGACCAGGGCAATGATGCGATTTTGATGCGGAATTCATTTTCGCGGATTGATTCGTGACCAATGTTCAAACGCCATACTAGCAGGCGATATTCAATCGGGACAACGTCAATAAGCCACAGATCAGAGCGGTTGGCAGCCAAAATCTGCATGATTGATGAATCCAATTGTGCATCGCCTGAATCTCAATGGCGTTTCGCGGCACGGTTTGCAGTCGAATATTGGGCGCAGTTTTACAGTCGGTGGACAGCACGCGGAACAACTGGCATCATCTGCGGTAACGCCTTCATTTTATGGTTGGAACACGTCAATTGGTTTTACTGGTCGCATTAATCGCCGTGGTTGGAACGGGCGTGGAGGCTGCTTCACTTTCCATTCGCGGCCGCGGTGGCGACGCCTCTGTTCGTCTGCTGGGTCCGGATGACCGCCAGCAGTTGGTGGTGGATTTCCGGTCGGAGAGAAGCGGAGACCATTCGCGCGATGTCACGAGGGAGGTCAGCTATTTCACCAAACCCGCCGGCATAGTTTCCATCGACGAGAATGGCTATGTATCTCCACTCAAGAACGGAAAAGTGTCGATCCGTGCGAAGTTGGACAAAACTGAATCCCCGGACATCAACTTCACGGTTGAACGGCAGGAAGTGCGACAACCGGTCAGTTTTCCGAATGATGTCGTTCCGCTGTTGACCCGGGGTGGATGCAATGGCGGGGCCTGTCACGGAAGGCCCTCCGGGCAGAACAATTTTCGATTATCACTACTCGGCTTCGAACCGGTGAAGGACCATGAATTCCTGCTCAAGGAAGCGCGTGGTCGTCGGATTTCGCCAGCGGCGCCGGAATTGAGTCTGATTCTGATGAAATCCTCGGGTGACGTTCCGCATGGCGGTGGCGCGCGATTGAAAAAGGGTGGCACGGAGTATGAAATGATCGCGCGTTGGATTCGATCCGGCCTTCCCTACTCGCCACCCGGTGATCCCACGGTGAGGCGAATCGAAGTGTTTCCCGGCCAGCGCGTTGTTCCGGCTGGCTCGCAACTGCAACTCGTCGTGACCGCTTTCATGAGTGACGGCACGCGGAGGGACATCACCCGGACGGCTGAGTACAAACCCAATCAGGAAAACATGGCCGACGTCGATGAGCACGGTTTGGTCGGATTCAAAACGGAAACAGGCACGACGTCAGTGATGGTGCGATTCCAGGAACACATGAACGTTTTCATGGCGACCATTCCGCTGGGGGCCGAGACGCCGAACATGCCCGCGCCGCGGAACTTTGTTGATGAACATATCTTTGCCAAATTGAAAACACTTGGTCTCCCGCCTTCCGGTGAATGTGATGACGGCACTTTCCTGCGCCGTGTAACGGTTGACATCGCGGGCCGGATTCCAACGCTGGAGGAAACGGACGCGTTTATTGCTTCGAAAGATTCCGCCAAGCGTCGCCGGAAAATCGACGAGTTGCTGATGGATCCCGGGTACGCGGATTTATTTGCCGGCAAATGGGCGGGCCTGTTGCGTAACAAGGCGGGAACCAATCTCGAGCAGGTTTCGCGGGAGACATTTGCCTTTCACGAATGGATTCGCGACAGCCTTCGACGCAATAAACCGTTTGATCAGTTTGTCACGGAGCTGGTCACGGCGCGCGGGCGGGCGGGCGTCAATCCCGCCGTCAATTGGTATCGAGTCATCACGGACTACAAGGAGCAAATGGCGGATATCGCCCAGGTGTTTCTCGGAGTCCGCATCCAGTGCGCCCAATGTCACCACCATCCATACGAGAAATGGAGCCAGGACGATTACTATCGGTTTGCCGCCTTCTTCACGACGGTGGGACGCAAAGAAATTCGCAAGTTGCCCGAGAGCGACAGCGTTTATCATAAGCGAATGGTTGCCAGTGCGAAGAACCCTAACACGCAGGAGGTATTGAAGCCGGCGCCATTGGACGGTGAAATTCTGGAGATTCCGGCCGAGCGCGATCCGCGCCTGAAATTGGCCGAGTGGATGACGGATTCGACGAATCCTTTTTTCGCCCGTATGTTGGCGAACCGTTATTGGAAGCACTTTTTCGGCCGCGGCATCGTTGAGCCGGAAGACGATATCCGGGTTACCAATCCACCGACGCACCCGGAACTGCTCGATCAACTGGCCGCCCACTTCGTCAAGTCCGGCTACGATCTAAAGGAACTGGTTCGCACCATTTGCAGCAGCCGATCCTATCAGCTCAGTTCGTTACCGAACGACCATAACGGCGAGGATGCTCAGAACTATGCGCGTTATTACCCACGCCGGCTTTCCGCCGAGGCGATGTTGGATGCCGTCAACGATTTCACGGGCGCGATAAACAGTTTCAATCGTCAACCAGTGGGCGTTCGGGCAGTGGCTCTGCCGGATGACGCGTCGAATCGCGAATCGCAATTCCTGAGCGTCTTTGGCCGTCCGCAAATGGACACGGCCTGCGAATGTGAGCGCAAAACAGAGGCGAATCTGGCGCAGAGCCTTCACCTAATCAATTCGGATACCATTCAGGGTAAACTCGCCACTGGAAACGGGTTGGCCGCCACATTGGCGCGTGCGAAAGAACGGCCGGATGAAGAACGAATCAAGGAAGTTTATCGGCGGGCACTGTCGCGTGATACCGATTCGGAAGAAATGAAGATCGCGCTGGCCCATCTGGCGAAGAAGCGGAAACAGAGCGCCGCTGATCCGAAAAAACTCTCCGCCGACAAAGCCGAACAGGAAGCCTTTGAGGACATCATCTGGGTGGTCATGAACACGAAAGAGTTTTTGTTCAATCACTGAAATTTTTTTGCCACAAGAAATACAAAAAGACACAAAAAGGGAAACGATGAAGGATTTCGTGTTTGAACTATGTGACCGAATTCGTGAGACGAGCTATGCGATTCATGAGTATCACGGCTCCGGCCACTTGGAAAAAGTTTATGAGAATGCACTGGCGCATCGTCTTCGAAAAGCCGGGATCGGAGTTGAGCAACAACATCCCGTCGAAGTTCGGGACGAGGATGGCACGGCCATCGGTGAGTACAAAGCCGATCTGTTGGTTGAGGGGCAATTGATTGTGGAACTCAAGGCGACCAAAACAGTTGTGGATGAGAATGTTGCGCAATTGCTTGGGTACCTTCACGGATCAAAAATCGAACACGGCCTCTTGGTCAACTTTGGCGCGCAAAAATTCTACATCAAGAAATACGCGATGCTAAAGAATCCGCCAAAAAGTGGATCAAAATTTGGAATCGCTGGAATGGTTTTGTCCGCCCTTTTCCTATTTGTGTCTTTTTGTGTTTTTTGTGGCTGAAAGGCCGTAGGGGTTATCAACAAGCGCAAAGTATTTTCATTTGAGTCAGCCACAAGATACAAAAGAAATACAAAGAAAGAATATGGTGGAACTCATCGAATGGCTGGACGTTTTACGTGCCGGGTCTGAAACGGAATGGGGAGCACAGGCCGCTGGCCTGTCGCGGCTGGCGGCTCGCCAGCCGCTTCCAAAGCACGCGGAATTTGTAAACCGATAAAGATGAAAATGGATGTTCAACAATGGAAACCCGCTCGGCGAGTCTCCGAGCGACTCAGCCGAAACTGCCGTGCACCCCTTTTTGCGGCCGTCTTCATTCTAACAAGTTCAACCGTTTCAAACCTGCACGCCCAATTGCCCACGGCCGATCTGTCGCGGATTTCGCCGCCGGCTGGCAAGGCGGGCACCACGAATCAGGTAGTCCTTTATGGTGGCAATCTGGATGAACTGACCAGACTGCATTTCACCCATCCGGGTATCACTGCGAAACAAGTGATGTTGCCGACCTCCGAGTTTCTCAAATCTGTCCGTCCCAACAGCACGCGATTTGACGTGACGATTGGGAAGGATGTCCCGCCCGGAATCTACGAGGCGAGGGCCGAAGGCTACTTCGGGATCTCGACGGCACGCGCGTATGTGGTCGTGCCATCGGACGCGAAGGAGATTGACGAAACCGGCGACCATTCGTCCCGGGAGAAGGCCATGCCATTGGATGTCGGTACGACCGTTTTTGGATCGGTCGCTTCGCGGGGCGTCGATTGGTTCAAATTCAAGGGACAGGCCGGGCAGCGTGTGATCATCAACTGCCTGGCTGAGCGCATTGATTCGCGGATGGACGGATTGCTCGTGCTGTATGATGCCGGGGGACGGGAACTGGATCGCAATCGTCAACACTTTGGCCGCGACCCGTTTCTGGATTTTACTGCCGAAAAGGACGACGAATATTTCCTCGCGGTTTCCGATATTCTTTACCGAGGCAGCGCGGATTACTTTTATCGTCTCGAAGTTTCTACCCGGCCGCACATTGACTTCATTTTTCCGCCGGCAGGCCAGCCGGGAACGAAGACCCGATTCAAGGTATATGGCCGCAATCTGCCCGGCGGGAGTCTTGGCGAAAACGTGGTGTTGAAGGGCAGGCAGTTGGAGGCACTCGAGATTGAAATCGAGATGCCCAAGGAGGCCGCGACACCGCCATCTTATCATCCGGGGCAACCGCGGCAGGGAATGCTGCGCGGGTATGATTATGCGATCAACGGTTCCAACCCGTGGCGAATTGGATTCGCCTCCGCGCCGATCGTCGTTGAGCAACCCAAAGCGCTGCATCAGACTGTGAATCTTCCCGTGGAACTTGTTGGGCGCTTTGACGAACCGGGCGATGAGGATCATTTTCGATTTCAGGGTAAGAAGGGAACCACCTATTGGATTGAATCGGTGGCCGATCAAATGACGGTCACTGCCGACCCTTTCGTGGTCATTCAAAAGGTATCCAAAGCAGCAGACGGAAAGGAGACCCTCGTCAAAGTGGTTGAGAATGATGACTCAGCGAGTTTTTTCAGTGTGGACGGATTGGATTCCATCAACTTTGACACATTTGACTCCGCGACAAACTTTACCGCCGATGCGGACGCTGAGTACGAGGTTTCCATTTTGAATCAACTTGGCGATGGAGATGCCGCGCAGATCTATCGCCTGATGATTCGCGAAGCGCAACCTGATTTCGATGTTATGGCATCCACCGAACGTCCGCTCCCGTCGAATCGAACGGGTTATTCCGTTGCTCCCGTGTTGCGGCGGAATGCACGCTGGGCGATCCGCGTCGTGGTTCCGCGACGCGACGGATTTGCGGGTGATATTTCGGTGACCGCGATGGGACTGCCGAAGGGCGTCTCGGTGACGCCATTGATCCTCAGCGGGAAGACGGACCATGGATATCTGGTCGTCTCTGCCGGCAAAGACATCCACTCGTGGGCGGGGGATATCGATATCGTCGGTTTGGCCAACATCGGTGGTCGCACAGTGACGCGCAAAGCCCGATTCGCTGCGCTGGTCTGGGGGCATGTCTTCGCGGATTCGATTCGCGTTCGTTCGCGGTTGACGCAACGTGTTCCGCTCGGCGTCAATGCCGCCGAGGAGGCGCCGGTCATTATCAACCCGTCAACAAATCAGTTCGAGGTGTTGGTTGGCGACAAGTTGGAGATCCCCGTCAAGCTGACGGATAATGGCACTCGTTCGGGGAATCTGACGATTCAGCCCTATGGCCTCTATGGCATGTTGCGCGGTTATCCGACCGTGAACATCGCGGAGAAGACGAACGAAGGAACCCTGGTTATTGATTTCAAACCGAATGGAAATTTCAAACCCGAACCGGGCACGTATCAGTTCACGTTAATGGGCATCGGTGTGACGAAATATGGACAGAACGTCGCAGCCGCCGAACGCACGAAGAAGGAGCAGATGGCTATCACGAAGATCGTCGAGGCCCTGTCGAAGCAGGCCGATGAGTCAAAGGAGGCCGCGACCGAAGCGGAAAAGAATTTCAAGGAAACCGAAAAGAATGCCGCCGCTGCGACGGAAAAGGACAAAACCGCATTGGTGAAGAAAGTCACTGAGGCCAAGGCGCAGGTGGAGAAGACGAAGCAAGCAGTAAAAGAACTCACCGAAAAGGTCACGCGGGCGAAGAAGGAGCAGGACGAGGTGAAGAAGTTGGCTGATGCCGCGGAAAAGACGGCCAAGGAAAAGAGCACCAAATTCGCCGCTTGGTCCGATCCCGTTACCGTCGTCGTAAAGCCGAAGCCGAAGAAATAGTGGTCGCGACTTTTGCCTTTTGATTTCCGTTGTTCGTTGTCCTCGTCAGGAATCCGCGTCGAGACGAGATTTGATCGATGCGGGGCTCTGTCGCACGTCCAGCACGGCGATCACGAAGACGAGATTTTCGGTCAAGTGGTAGAACAGGCCGAACGGATAGCAGCCTGTTGGAAAAACCATTCTTTGGTAGCAGCCGAGGTGACGAGGCTCAAACTCCTTCGAAAAAAATGAATGAGATCAGAGCCTCCTCACGTCGGCTGCTACATTTTTACGGTCTGATAGAGTGCGAGAAACAGCCGTCGGAAACGTGAATAAACCACGGGCGCGCCTTCGGGGTTGCGTTCAAGAAATGCCAGACGATCCTCTACGCGTTTTACAAAACGCTTTGCTGCTAAAGAACCTCCCTGCGCGCAGTAAGTTGTGGCCTCAGCCAGATCCCATTCAGCTTCAGGCCGAATGATGATTTCCATCACGATTCGATTCGCGACAACAGTCGTTCCTTGACGTCTTTCCAGGAACTGCCGGGAGATAGGTTGTCGCCATGTTCGGCGTAACGCTGGTCCAGCAGTTGCTGATGTTCCTCCGGAACAGTCAGTTTCTCGTTGATTCCCTCAAGGTCTTCCCAAATCTCTGTCACAAGCGAGAGCTTGTCTGCCGCGCTCATGTTCTGGAGTCCGGGAAACTTCTCTGCAATCATGGATTCAGGATTCGGTGGAATGTGTCGCTTGGCAAGAAAGGTGCGGTGCTGCTGGCGATCTCGGCACGGCAACACTTGCCGCAATAAGAATTACGCCCGATGCAATCGCGTCGGGGAGCACGGCCGGCTCGGCTGTGAAGCCCGGCGGCTCGCCGGGCGAGTCTGATTCCGAAACGGCGACCGGGCCGGTCACCGGCACAGGCCAGCGGCCTATGCTCCCCTCCGTAATGGCATCAGTACGGCCTGGCGAAGCGCGAGACTGAAGATCTATTTCCCGCGCGCCATCACCGTCCAATAGGTCAGGGGTTTCGACTCGGATTCGTTCCGCGTGCGCAGCATTCCGAATGGGATCCCAATCAGCAGCGTGAGTCCAAAGCCGATCGGCCAGAACCACACGGAGAACCATTCGGGGTGCAGGTACATCAAATACATCGTGATTCCGGCGGCGGATATGGCACCAATGAACGCTCCCGGAGAACTCGCTCGGGGAAAGAAAAATGCGAGGATGAACACCGCCAGCAACGGTCCGCCGAATCCGGCCGTCAGTTTCTTGCCAATGTCGAAGACATCGCCCAGGTCGCCGACAAAGCAGGCGAGGCCCACGGAGACGCCGCCGATGAGCAGGACCAGGAGTCGAATGAGCAACACGTCGCGCGTTTCGTCATCGGGTTTCAGGTGCGGAAAAAGGCGATCACGGAAATCCACCACAACTGCCGTCGTGACGGAATGGATCCCCGAATCAATGCTGGACATGATCGCCGCCATCAACGCCGCGAGGAACAGTCCAATCATGCCTGGTGGAAAATGCAGCCGCACGAACTGCGGCATTGCTTTGTCGGACAGATTGTTTGCCCGAGCGGCGTCGCCAACTTCGGTCATCACGACCGGTTGCGCCTTGTCCGGATGTTGCTGGTAATGGGCTTCCAGGATGGGCGCGAGTTCCTGGGGATGCTTGTCAAAGTAGCCGTAGAGTCCGATGCCGATCATCAACAGGCCGGGAACCACGATCCACATTCCCAACAGGTTTATCCATGCCCCGGTCTGGGCCGTTCGTTCCGAATCGGCGGCGAGGTAGCGCTGCACCGCCACTTGATCAGCACCAAAGGCAGAGGTCGCTTCAAGGAAGATGCCGATCAGGATTGCCCAACTGCCAAACTTCAGGGTCATCGATGGTTCGAAATTGACGAAAACTCCATCCCGCCCGTTGAAATAGTGATTTGCGAGTTCGCCTGCGCTCATGCCGCTTTTCGTCACCACCAGAAACAGCGCGATCACGATAGTGATCGCGAAAACGAAAAACTGAATCACGTCCGTCCACATGACGGCGCGCAATCCGCCGACGATGGTGTAGATGATGGCGACCAGCCCGAGAAGGAGGATGACGGCGATTTGCGGCACGCCAGCCACGGTCGCGACAACCAGCGATGCCGCATAGGTCGCCGAGGCCATCCAGGCGATGCGCAGGAGAATGAACAATCCGCTCGCGAGGCAGCGCACCGATACGTGAAATCTTTTTTCGAGATAGTGATACGCGGTTTCGCACTCCAGTCGGCGAAACATGGGGATAAACACATAAACGATGATTGGCGTCATCAGCGTAAACGTGATCAGCGACAGCCCGATCAACAGCGTGCCGCCGAATGCCGCCGAGGGATAAAAGACGAAGCTGTTGGAGGAAAAGAGCGTCGCCATCACGCTGAGGCCGACCGTCAGCCATCCCATGGAACCGCTCGCGGCAAAGAACTCTTTCCTTGATTGGCTCCGGCCGAAATAAAAGCCGAGCCCGAGCGTCATGGCCAGGTAAGCGAGGACGACCGCGTAATCCAGTAGGTGCACTCGAATGCTTTACCGTTTCCGCGCCGGTTGCTCAATTGCAAAAGCCGGAGTTGGCATGTTTGGCGGTGATTTGTTAAACAGGCGGCATGCTAACCAATGAATCGCGTCGGGCGGACTTTCCTCCACTGCGGGAAATGACCTACTTCAATACAGCGGCTGAGAATATCCCGCCGGTCGCTGTTCACGAAGCGCTGGAGACGTATTGGGAGCACAAGACCATGGGGATGCGGGGTCGCGATTTTCATTTTCCGGAGTTTGAACGATGCCGCGTCGTGGCGGCCGAGTTGCTCAAAAAGGAGCCGGACGAAGTATCGTTCTGCTCGTGCAGCTCGGAAGCCTACAATCTCCTGGCCTCCGCCCTGAACCTCCAGCATGGCGACGAGGTGGTCGTCACCGACCTGGATTTTCCGTCCGGCGCAACACCGTGGCTGCGTTGGCCGACCCTGCCGACCACGCGACTGTGGCAGAATCGCGAAGGCGTGCTTGAACTGGATGATCTCGAAAAGCTGCTCAATGAGAAAACCCGGCTGGTGCAGGTATCCTTTGTTAGTTTTCTGACCGGGTACCGCATTCCCTGGGCGCCCTTCCGCGATCTCGTCCGGCGACTGGCGCCCAATGCGGTTCTTTCCGTGGACGTGACGCAGGCGTTCGGTCGGGTCGTTCTCGACTGCCTGGATGCGGATTGCATCATTTCCAGTACCTACAAATGGCAACTAGGTGTCCATGGTGGCGGGATTGTTGCAATTGCGAAAGCTTCGGCAAACCGACTGACGACTCATGCCGGCGGCTGGTACAATCTTTCCAACGCCTTTGATGCCGATCGCTTTTCCAGCGCGGTTCCATTTCCTGGCGCCCGGAGTTTCACCGTCGGCATGCCGCCGTTTCCAGCCATCTATGCTTTGCGTGCCGGACTGGAATACCTGCGTGGCGTCGGCATCGCCGCGATTGCCGATCACGCCGATCCGTTCGTCGCCCGGGTGCATGACGGATTGAAAGCGCTTGGAATCAAAACCATGTCACCGGCGCAACCGGGCTGCTCATCAGGCATCGTCTCTTTTCAGCACGAACGAGACGCGGAAATCCAGGCGGCGTTGCTGGCGGAGAATGTTCACGTAATGCATCAGGCCGGCCGGATTCGCATTTCGATTCACGGCTACAATCAGGCTGAAGACGTGGAAATGTTGATGCGGGCGTTGCGCGAAGCGGTGAAATAATCCGACCGGCAACGTGGGCACTCACCACTTGTCGGTCCGAAACGTCAGAGCCGGCAATCCGTCTTTGTTGAAAAGGTTCGCCCATGGGTGGTTGCGATCCCACGCGTAACGCGCCGCAGCCGGATTCTTGACTTCGCTAGACCATACGACCACCGAGTCACCGTCGATTTTCGCCTCCGCCCAGTG
>CALBIE010000420.1 GCA_937893495.1 uncultured Verrucomicrobiales bacterium
CTTGTACTTCTTGGCGATATCCGCCGCGCTTTTCTTCGCCGCGTCGCGCGCCACGACCTTGGGCTTGACCGCCGCCGCCGCTTCGGCAGCTTCTTTTTCCACCGCCTTTTTCTGCTCGGCTGACAAATCCTTTTTCGCGGCTACTTCAGCGAGCAGCTTTGCGTGCTTTTCCGCTTCCGTCGCGGCCGCCTCAGTTTTCTTCGCTTCATCAGCCGACGTCTTAACGAGATCGGCCATCGGCTGATATTTCCCCTTGCTGCTGGTTTTCAAATACAGTTGATGCACTCCGACCGGCAACTTCTCGGTGGCCAGATTCAGCGCAACCTCGCCGGCATCCTTCTTAATCGTCTGGTCCTTCATCTTGGCCAGCGCCGAATGCCCGTACGCCTTCACCTTTAAATCCGCCTTGAATTCACCCCGGCGCGCTACTTTCAAGGGAATCTTCAGTTGGCCGCCAATCGAGGTTTCGAAAATCTTTCCTGGATCCGTCAAAAGTTCCAGCGGCGACAGTTCCTTTGACACAACGCTCAAGATCATCTGCGACGCCAGACGCGTATCGGGCAACTCGGTCGTCGAGGTAGCGAACTTAATCGACCAGTTTACCGAGGCAAAGCGCGCCGGGCGAATCACCGGTTTATCTGCCACTTTGCTCTTGCCGATGATCCGAATCGCGCCCGTCCATTCCTTGGCCGTCTCACTGGCGTGCAACAACAACGTGGCGCTCTTGTCCGATCCGGACATCTTTACCGGCGCAAAAGTGACACCATCAGGCAATCCTTCCACGATCACCTCAATCTCACCGTCAAAGCCGTCGCGGCGAAACGCAAGCAAATCGAGGGCCGCCACATCACCCCGGCGAAGCACCGGATTCCAGCTATAGGCGTCCTTGGCGTTGGCCTTGGTCTGGTGCGCAACCGGATTGACCACGAGATGAAAATCCGGTGTGGCCGGTCGAATGGCCAGTCGATAAACCCGCCGAGCACCTGGTTGCGTGTTGTTGAACAAATCGCGCACCATGATGCGATAGGAACCATCTGCCTTGATATCCAATTTACCGGCCGCATCTAAATGGGACGTGTCAAACTCCTCACCGCCATAATTCTTCGCTGAGTCAGTAAGCGTCAACACGTCACTGTAAGTCCATTTCCCGTCCGCCGCCTTGCTCGCTTTTTGCACAACTACCATGGGGTCGGTTGGCAGTCCCAGGCGATGGGAAATAATCTCCAGCCACCACGACTCGCCCTTCTTCGCGTCGAAAGCAAAATAATCACGATTGCGCGCGGGATAAAACTGCCCGGATATTTCGCAGGGCAATTTTACGGGCTGCGCCTTCTCAGGCGTGTCGTTTCCGTCCACCTCGACCACCGTTGGTGCGGTCGAATAGCCGATGAATGCGAGGTTGCCACCTTCCACCGAGTAACCAAAGCCGTCAATCGACGCCTGAAGATTCTCGAACGGAATTCCAGAGGGTAGATCGGTCGAATTTGCCGGCACGGTGATTTCCACTTCCTTCATTTCAATCGTACTCCCGCGAATCGTCTGATCGGGCACCACCTTGCCTCCCGGGAGATTACGGCCATACAGGGTAAACTTGCCCTTGCTTCCCGGTACTCCGGCCATCGGCAGCACAAAATCAATCTGTGGCCGGTCGGAAATCACCAGCCGATAATAGTACTCGGTGCCGCCGCGATAAACGAGATCATGCACCTTGATGACGTAGTCGCCGTCTGCCGGCGCGGTGAAAACCGCGAAGCCGCTCATTCGCCGCCGCAGCAACTCACGACCGGTCGCGTCAACGATAATGACCGCCCCAGAAAGCCGGGAATCAATCTCGCGGTCGAGGCAACGTACGAGCACGCGCTGGCCTTTCTTTAACACGACTTTGTAATGATCGATTTTCTCAACGTCACTCTTCCCGTTAACAACAGTATTGAGCTTCACTGGCTGGGCCTTCTCCAGGCTGAAGTTGTCCGCGGCACTCAACAATTCCTCGAACGTATCGACCGCGAACGCGCGCGGATTGGAAGCGCCATATCGACCCGCCACCCAGGCGGTGTGAAATCCCGGTGGAACATTGGCCGCCACCGTCACGGTAAACTTGTTGGCGTCCTTGTGCGGCTTCGCCGAGATACCCGGATGCGAGAAAAACATCTTGTCGATCTCTTCGAGATCCGCCCCGGTCACCGTTACATCAACGGTGGTTCCAATCTTTACACCAGGAGGATAAATGGTGGAGAGCTGAGCGTGGGGCAACTGGGCCTGGATCGTCACCGAGCCAAAGGCCACCGCCGTCGCAATAATCAGGTTAAGTCGAAATGGCATCTTCATCTTTTAAATCGAGTGAAAAACAAGACAGCTTTTCATCTGCCTGCTTATTCGGGCTATCTGCCGCTGAAACGAACTCCATCAGGAAAACAGTTCGTCAATTGGTTCACCAAAAGGAAGCACCGGATGCGGACGCCCCATGTGGTCTTCATAGGCAACGGTAGTATCGATACCAAGGTGCCGATACATGGTCGCCAGCACATCCTGCGGCCGCTTGGGATTATCCGCAGGATAGGCGCCCTTGGCGTCCGAGGAGCCAACAACTCGCCCTCCCTCGATCCCACCACCGGTCAAAGCGGCACTAAAGACATTGGGATAATGGTCACGTCCGCCCGTCGCGTTTACTCGTGGCGAGCGGCCGAATTCCCCCCAGGCAATCACCATTGTCGTATCGAGCATACCGCGTTGATCAAGATCCTCGATCAGCGCCGAATAAGCTTTATCCCAACGGGGAAGAAAACCGTCGCGCATCGTCTCGTAACCTTTCACATGCGTGTCCCACCACCGTACATCCACAGTGACCAATCGCACCCCGGCTTCCACGAGGCGACGCGCCAGCAGCATCCGCTGACTCCACGCTGGCACACCGCAACGATCAGGTGTGGGCGCAACGTAGGGAGCCATGAATCCATACCGTTCGCGAATTGCCCTCGGCTCGGCATCAAGATCGAACGCCGTTCGCGCAACCGGGCCACTGACAATGTTCCACGCCTGCTGTTCGAAGCTATCGAGAGCGTCGATTTGACCGCTGTTGTCCGTGTCCTTGCGCATTCCGTCAAAGGCATTCAATAAGGATCGTCGATTTTTCATGCGATCAAAGGACAGGCCTTCAATCGGCGAGAAATTCGGAATTGAAAATGGCCCGTCGCTGGCCGGATCAGCCTGGGTCTCAAATGGTGCGTGCTTACGCCCCAGATAAGCGGGGTCCGTTCCCGGCAACCGGCGCGGGATTGTCACATAAGAAGGCAACTGCGGATTCAGATGCCCTAACTGTTTGGAGACGATCGAACCGCAGCTTGGGTAATAGTTCTGGTCGGCCCGCTGTCCCGGCGGATAGCCCGTGAAAAGAATCTGGTCGCCGGCCGAGTGGCCTGCATTACTGTGCGACAGGCTGCGAATAATACTCCATTTGTGCTGAATCTTTGCCGACATCGGCAACAAGTCACAGATCTGGATTCCGGGGACGCTTGTTTTCGTCGCCCCGAAAGCACCTCGATACTCCACCGGGGCTAGCGGCTTGGGATCCCATGTTTCGTGCTGACTGGGACCACCACGCATCCACAGAATAATGACCGAGTTTTCCTTCTTTGGTGAGTTCCCCTTCGCTTGCGCTGCTTGCTCAAGCCGAAATAGATCCGCTAGGGTGAGTCCGGCAAATCCAAGAAAACCCGACCGAAGAAAGCCCCGACGATCCTGCGCCAGCAAACGCCGGAACTCCGGGCATCCGAACTCGTTGGGTTGATTGTCCTTCATACCGATCACACACCGAATCCAAGGAAGGAATCAATGATTGAACAAGAATTCCTTACTGCTGATCAATGCCCAGACAATATCTTCGTACGCTTCACGCCTGGCTTTCTTCACGTCAGCCTTGGCGTCAACGGCGCGCTTGGTCTTCTTTTCGACGTGTTCTACGCCGACGTTGGCCTCGTGAGACACCGGGAGGCGCGAGAATGCCCACAAATAGAGTTCCTGCATCTTCTGTTCATCCTTGCGCTTCTCATCGGCTGAAATTTCCGCCGCTCGACCTGTGTTCGCACTCAACTTCGCCTGAATATCCTTGGAATTCAGGAGATGCAGGCTTTGCGCCAGACTGGCATCCTGTGACCGCTCACAAGCACATGCACTTGCATTATCCGGGCGTCCAAAGACCTGAAGAAAATAACTCGCCGAATTGAACGAATTATCCGGCAACTGCACGGCCCGCGTTCCGGCCGGTAATCCACTCCATTTCGTTGAAGATTTCGTCAACGTGTCGATCGCATCCAGCAACACCTCGGCCGTCAGTCGCTTGGGATAATATCTCGAGAAATATTGTTTATCCTTCGTGTTGTGACTATTTGGAATCGCGCTGAGTTGATACGTCGAAGAGGTAACGATGTCGCGCACCAGTTTCTTCAGGTCGAAGCCTGATTTGACGAAGTTCTGGGCCAGCGCCTCGAGCAATTCAGGATTCGTTGCTGGATTGGTTTCACGCATATCGTCTTCCGGCTCGACCAATCCGCGGTTGAAGAAGTGTTTCCAATACCGATTCACGAGGGCGGGCGCGAAGAACTTGTTCTTCGAGTCCGTCATCCAATCCACCAGCGAATGTCGCGCGTCGTCGTCCGCTCCAAGTTCCAACGCCGTTGCGCCAAGCCCCGCAGGAAGGACTCGCTGCCCGTCTTTCTTGTTGGTACCCGCAGCCACCTTGCGACTGGCATATATCATTTCCTCGCCTGGCTGAGATCCCGTTCGGCGACCAATCTGAGAGAAGAACGCGCCGAAACTATAGTAATCCCGCTGGCTCCATTTTTCGAATGGATGATGATGGCACTGAGCGCATTGAAGACGAGTGCCTAGGAACAACTGCGCGGTATCTTCGAGTTGTTGGCTGGAAGTCTTTACCTGGCGATACCAGGCCACCGGCGGGTTATTGGCAATATCGCCGGACGCGGCAATGACTTCGCGAACAAACTGATCGTACGGCTTGTTCAGGTGAAGACTGTCCCGAATCCAGGCGTTAAAGGCATAGGTGCCGCGCCGGAATGGTTCGGTGCGACCGTTCACAACCGAACGTTGATTGCGCAAGAGCGCACTCCACATATTCGCAAAGAAATCCGCGTAATCCGAACTCGCCAGTAACTGGTCCACCCATTTTTCACGCTTGTTCGGTGCTTTGTCGGCGAGAAATTTCTCGGTTTCCGACTTGGTCGGCAATCGCCCTGCAACATCGAGTGTGACTCGCCGAACGAACGTGGCATCATCACAAATTTCACTGGGCGGCATTCCGACTTTTTTCAATTTTTTGAAAACCAGGGAATCGACGAACGTTTTTTCCGGAGGCAAGTTCTTGACCGGCGCTCCCAATGGCAACGATGCCAGGAATACCGAAACCTTCCCCTGATACCGAATCATTACAGCCACATCACCCGGCTGTTCACCCATGCTGACCAGACCAAGTTTACCGGTTTCCGCAATTTCCTTCTCATTGGCCTCGAACAATGCCGCCCGCGTGACATCTTCAACCCGGCCATCAGTATATCGCGCAAGCACGCTGAGCTGCTGTGTGCCCTTTGGCGACATGACGCGTTCTTTAGGAAATACATCAACGCTCTCGACGACGGGATCATTCGGCTTGCCGAATGGCATTCCCTGCGCGATCCATCGCCGCAACAGATTGTAATCGTAACTACCGAGTTCCAGTTTTGCGCCACCGCCATGGGGCACAACAGCGGCCCCTTTTTTCAGCAGCAGGCTCTGATCCGGAGCGGCGGGAAAGATGCGGCGCGAACGAGCTTCCTTGACGAGATACTCGTAATCCTCTTGGGGTTCGAAACCGAGCAACGACAGCCGGAATCCATTTTGACCCCCCGATTTTCCGTGGCATCCACCACTATTGCAACCGGCCTTGGTGAAGATAGGGACGACTTGATTACCAAAGTTTATGGCTTGCGGCACGGAGAACTTCTCGACGCGAATCTGTACAGATTCCGTTTTTCCCCCGACCGTCGCGGTGACGGTTGCCAGACCGTCACCAAGTGGCGTCACAAATCCGGTCTTGGTCACTTGCACGACACCTTCCGGCTTGGTCGAGTACGCAGCGGTACGCGTAACATCTCTCAAGTCACCGGTTGGCAGATAACCGTTAAGAATCAATTGCAGTCGATCTCCTGCGCCGGTTAATCGAATCTCTTTGGCCCCCTTGCTGAGGGGCATTGACTCGAAGGCTACTTTGGCGATTGTCTCCGGCGGCGGAGTATTGGCCGCTGCGGCACTCACCAAGGCGCAAAACGCGAGCGCGCCCAGAAGTTTTGGTAAAGTTGGGGTCATGGTAATTTGAGACTTCATTTTGGTTACACCAATTCAGACATTATTGGGTGACTGGCGTCGACTATTGAATGTGGCCGACCGGAAAGGTCGGTGAACTGAGTGGAGTATGGGTTAATTCCCATTTGATGGTAAAGCGTCGCATGGACCTCCCCGAAATGAACCGGACGTTCGGCAATCTCCCCACCGGTGCGGTCCGTTGCGCCAATGATTTGCCCGGTTTTCATGCCACCGCCGGCCAACAGCCCGCAACCCACCTGCGGCCAGTGGTCACGCCCGGCCTGAGCATTAATCTTCGGTGTTCGCCCAAATTCACCCCAGGCCACGACCGCGACATCATCCCCCATTCCACGGGCATACAGGTCTTCCACCAGCGACGCCATTCCCTGATCGAACAGGGGCAAATGGGTATTTTTGGCCTCGCTGAAATTATTCGAGTGAAAATCCCACCGACCAAAATTCAGCGTCACACAACGAGCCCCGGCTTCCACCAATCGCCGGGCCAACAGGAAGTGCTCGAGATTGCGGGGAGCGCCATCACCGTAGTTTTTGGGATCTCCCTTGCCATAGCGCTCCCTTACTTTCGGGTCTTCCCTGGACAGATCCAGCGCCTCAGCCAGTTTGCTGGAGGTTAACATTCCCAGGGCGCGCTGTTGAAATGTATCCAAACCCGCCACCAATCCACTTTGATCGACGTCACGGCGAAAATTATCGAATCCAGTAAGCAGCGCCCGCCGGTCACCCAACCGGCCAGCGTCAATCCCGTTCAGCGTCAAATCATCCCGTCCAGGTCCGCTCGGCCGGAAAGCTGAATGAGACGGGCCTAGACATCCCGGATGCCCCGGAGAACCGTAAGGCGGATGGCCGGCTTTGGGCGCCAAACCGACGAAAGGTGGCACGGATTTGTCGTAATGCCCTTTGAAATTTGACAATACCGCGCCAATCGCAGGCCAACCGCCGGGCGGCTGATTTTGCCAGTTGCGACCAGTGTAACAAATAAACGAATCATGCGAGCCATTCGGCGAACCATGCACCGACCGAATCGGCACGAGTTTGTCCATGATTCTGGCCAACTGCGGGAGATGTTCACAAATGCGTATACCCGGCACATTGGTCGGGATGGACTTGAATTCACCGCGAATCTCCGCCGGTGCCTCTTCCTTGATATCGAACATGTCCTGATGCGGCGGCGCGCCGACCAGGTAAATCATAATGACCGCCTTGTGCGAATTGCGAATACCTGCCAAGTCCTCCGCCTGCAGCAACTGGGGCAGCGCCAGCCCACCCATGCCGAGCGCACCAATTTGAAGAAACTCCCGCCGCGTCAGGCCGTCGCAGAGCTTGCCGGATGAATGGCCGTAAATCTTCAGCATATTCAACCAACGAGTTCCGTAACCGGCTTCGCGCCAGGGTCGATCAGATACTGCGGACGACCCGCAAGATCCTCGAATTTTGTCCGGCTGCAATCGATGCCGACATTGTGATAAAGAGTCGCAAACACTTCGGCAAGGTCAACCGGCCGATCCGCCGCAAAGCCACCCAGACGATCAGTTGCGCCGATCATTTGCCCGGTTTTCATGCCGCCACCTGCCAACAGAACACTCGAAACCTTCGACCAGTGATCGCGACCACCTCGGGGATTAACCCGCGGGGTTCGACCAAACTCGCCCCACACGACGATCGTCACGTCGTCGAGCATTCCGCGTTCGCTGAAATCCTCCACCATCGCTGCCAGTCCCTGATCCAGAACCGGAACCTGCTCGCGCAGCGTCTTGAAATTATTCGAGTGCGTGTCCCATCCGCCAAAATTCAGTGTCACGAACCGCGCCCCCGCCTCGACCAATCGCCGGGCAATCAGAAAATCGCGCAACGAACGGCGCCGATTGCTGGACTCATATTTTTCCGCACTGGATTCGGGTTCCTTTTTGTAATCCAGCGCCGCAACCATGCGACTCGACGCGATCACATCAAACGCCTGCAAGTTCAACGTGTCCATGCCTGCCATCAACTTCGAGGAATCACACTCACGCCGCATCTGGTCAAAACTCTGTAACAAACCCTGACGGTCTTCAAAGCGATCCAGGGTAATGCGATTAAGGGTCAAATCACTGCGTCCTTTCCCACTCGGGTTGAACGGGGCATAGCCATTGCCAAAAAAGCCGGCGCCAACCGCGGAGCCACCGCTTAACCCGATATACGGTGGAGTTCCACCCGCGCCCGAACCCTGGAGTTTCGATATCGCAGAACCGATCGAAGGCCAACCGCCAGTCGGCTGCGGATTACGCCGCCAGCGCCCGGTCATAAGATGATAGGAACTATGGTCGTTAGCCGATCCCACGAGTGACCGAACAGCAGCAAACTTGTCAAAATTGGCGGCGACCTTCGGCAGTAATTCGCAGACGCGCACCCCCGGAACCTTTGTCGGGATGGACTTGAATTCGCCGCGAAACTCCGCTGGCGCACCGTCCTTGATATCGTACAGGTCCGTGTGCGACGGCCCGCCCGGTAGATAGACCATGATGATCGACTTGTTGGAGCTTTTGATTCCAGCAAGTTGCTCTGCCTGCAACAACTGCGGCAACGCCATACCGCCCATTCCAAGGGCACCAATTTTCAGAAAATTCCTCCGCGAAACGCCATCGCAGAATCTTTGTTTTTCACCGGGAATCGTAAGCATATTACTTATTTCTGAGTTGATCGAATAATCGACTATCGGCCGCTAGATCAATTCCTTCATCGGGCTGATTCCCGGGTCAACGAGATGCTGCGGGCGACCGTTCAAGTCGTCGATCATTGTCGAGTGAGGATCAATACCAAGTTGATGATAAAGGGTTGCGAACACTTCGCCGAACTTGACCGGGCGTTCCGCCGCTTCACCGCCGTTGCGATCCGTCGCGCCGATTACCTGGCCGGTCCTCATGCCGCCACCAGCCACGGCAGCACATGACACTTGAGGCCAGTGATCGCGTCCCGCATTGGCGTTAATCTTCGGCGTGCGGCCGAATTCCCCCCACACAACCACCGACACATCGTTCAGCATACCCCGCTGTTCAAGATCCTCAACGAGCGCCGTCAATCCCTGATCAAGCATGGGAAAATCTTCGCGACCGCGTTTGAAGTTTCCGCCATGCCAGTCCCATCGGCTGAACGCCAGAGTCACACAGCGGGCACCGGCTTCCACAAGCCGACGAGCCATCAGAAAATCATCAAGAAGTTTGTGCGAGCCGTCCGCTTGTAATTTGTTCGACCCGCGTCCGTAACGTTCGCGCAACTTTGGGTTTTCCTTATCCAGATCAATGGCCTCAGCCAGCTTGCTCGAAGTGAGCACGCCAAACGCGCTTTGCGTAAATGAATCCAACCCGTCCATCAACCCGCTCGAATCGACGTCGCGCCGATAATTATCAAACGTCTCAAGCAGCGTGCGCCGTTCGGACAACCGGTCGAGCGTTACATCGCTCAGTTTCAAATCTGCAGCGCCCTCGGACGTAGGGCGAAACGCACCATGGGCCGGCCCGAGAAAGCCTGGCATACCCGGATCACCCCATTCGCGATGCCCTGTTTTTGGGGACAGGCCGACGAACGAGGGCGCGCCTTTTTTCCCGGGTCCCATCAGTTTTGAAAGGGTCGCGCCGAAAGACGGCCAGCCGCCACTTGGCATCCGGCGCGGATCGCGCGGATAAAGGCATTGCCTGGCATCATGACCACCGGTCGCGCCGACGATGGAACGGATGAACGCAAACTTGTCCGCCATTTTCGCCATGCGTGGAAACTCCTCACAAATCTGAATGCCCGGAACGTTGGTGGCGATGGGCTTGAATTCGCCGCGAATATCACTCGGCGCATCCAGCTTCAAATCCCACATGTCCTGATGCGGCGGACCACCGGGAAGAAAAACCATAATGACCGCCTTGTGAGAATTGCGGATGCCGCTTCCGGCCTCAGCCTGATAAAGTTGCGGCAGCGAAAGCCCGCCCATCCCGATGGCGCCAATCTTCAAGAAATTGCGACGGGTGACTCCATCACAAAGTCGATACTTTGAACCTAATACGGTCAGCATAAGTCAGTTACGGTTCGGTGATTCAGCACAATCTAATAGCCGACGCCGGATTGACCAAGCAAATTCAGACCGATTTCAGCCCGATAAACCCCTATTCCCCGAGTTTCTGCAAGAGATGGTAAGCGAACATGGAGCCAGCGACCAGATTCGAACTGGTGACCTGATCATTACGAATGATCTGCTCTACCAACTGAGCTACGCTGGCGTCCACCAGAAGGGGCGGTAAAGTAACCATCACGCCAACTTTGCGACAAGCCCGAAAATAATCTCATTTTTCTTTCCTTTTCAAACCCACTACAAGAAGTCCATGTCGACTACAATCATCGAGCAGTGCGAGTC